>JAAWBG010000138.1 GCA_022792535.1 Lachnospiraceae bacterium | reverse complement strand
TTACATTGTTCTATAATTTCAGAATCTAAAAATTCTTTTTTTAAATTATAATAATATTCTCTTTTAATGCAATTAAAAACTTTATAAAATTTATTTTTATTTTCTTTTGTAATATTATCATACATTTTTATTTCTTTTTTCTCTTTTCTATATTCTGTCCAATGTTTCTTTTCTAATTCAAGCATAAATTCACAACCTCTCTTTTTAATTAACTATTATACTACAAAAAATCAAAAAACGAACATATTTATAATAAATTAGAATTACTATACCAAATTCTACCACTTCCCTACTCTCTGCATATTTCTATTAAAATAATCCATAATACTAATGGGTGATGAAATATGGCAAAGAAAAACAATATGAAACAGTCTAGTAAAACTGTAAAGAATTGTAAAAATAATAATGTAAAAAACAGTAATAACAATTCAGTAACAGACACTAATAACAATAATGTTTCAAACAAATCTAATAACGAAATTGGCTTTGACGATGACGAAGTTCATTCGTTTGAATTAGACACAGATAATAGTGATTCATTTGAATTAAAATAATCATGATAAAAGGAAGAGAATCTAGCTCTTCCTTTTTAAAAGTAAAAATGATTTATTGACATCACACTAACTCCTAAAATAAAATAGATAATTGTAGAATATTCTTTTTTATATTGTAATGAAGTTGGAAGTAATTCTGAAAAAGAAATATGGATCATAATACCTGCAATGACTGAATATAGCATTCCCATTATGGCATCATTCATAATATCTTTCAAAAAGAAATAAGCAATAATTGCACCTATTAGTTCAGATATTCCTGATATAAAAGTGTAAAAAAATGCTTTTTTATGGCTTCCTGAAGCATAAAAAATAGGAATTGATATACTAATACCTTCTGGAATATTATGAAGCGCTATAGCAATTGTTAAAGAGATTCCAAGTGATATATTATTTGTACTTGTCATAAATGTTGCGATTCCTTCTGGCAAATTGTGTAAGATAATGGCTAACATAGAAATAATTCCAACACGATATAGCTTATTATTAGATTTATTAGAATTATTTTTTTCAGGTAAACAATAATCAATAATCATAGATAAAATGATACCTATAACTAAAAATATAAAACTAATTAAAATAGTAGGAACTTGATAAAAATATTTTAACAATAAATTTTGTCCTTCTGGAATTAAATCAGTTAAAGATACAGTCATCATAACACCAGCAGCAAATGCAAGCGCTTCACATATCACATTAGAACTATCTTTTCTTTTTAAAAATATAAAAATACTACCTAATAATGTTGATAAACCTGCTAAAGTCGTTAATAGAAATGCTTCTTTAATATTCGCCATAATGCCTCACCTACTCTATTATATAAATAAATATTAAAATATATGTTTATTTTTATATTATATTGGCATAATAAAAGTGGTGAAGCATATGTACTATATCAATTGTTTTTTTATTTATTCAATCATAGGATTTCTATTTGAACATATTATCTATTTTTTACTTGGACATGAAGGAGACAGTGGAATATTATATGGACCTTGGACGCCAGTTTATGGTATTGGAATCCTTATCATTATTTTAGTATCAAATTTTATTTTTAAAAACTTACATTCATCTAAATTATTACAAACCTTAGTTATATTTATAGCAGTTGTAGTATTACTTACTACTATTGAATTATTAGGTGGAATTTTAATTGAAAAAATATTTAAAATTACTTTTTGGGATTATAGTAATTTTAAATTTCATATTGGAAAATATATTGCTCTTGAAATATCGCTAGCATGGGGACTATTAAGCATTTTTGTTGTATATATAATTAAACCATTATTAGATAAACTTATTTTTAAAATTCCAATATGGTTAACAGTAATATTTATTTTACTAT
>JAAWBG010000065.1 GCA_022792535.1 Lachnospiraceae bacterium | reverse complement strand
TTATAGGAAATCCAAAGGAATTTCCTATAAGATAAAAAACAGCCAAGTCCCTGATAAATGAGGGACTTGGCTGTTTTGCTACGCCATTTGTGGTGCGTCAGAGCATACGCAGTATGCTGAACGTACCACGTTTTATCACAATTGGGAAGTAATTTTTCCGAACTGAAAATTCTTTCAATTACCAGTCGCAATACTTTTCATACACTTCAAAAAACCGGTCTGTCTTCACATCTTTTTTTACCTCTACCTGGGCGTCTTTCCAGACTTTTTCATTAAATTCTGAAGAGAGGGTAGTCAAAAATTCACTGTACACATCATCAAAGGCTTCTTTCCTGCGCTGTTCTAAAATAACAGATTTATGATCATCTGTCTTTTCCCGGTCATAGTGATTGATACATTTCAAAAAGTAATAACCTTTTTCTGTCTCTATCTTCTCACTGATCTGATCGTTTTCCAAAGAAAATGCCACTTCCTCTATCTCCTTGGGCACATCGTTTCTGCCGAAGGTGATCTCTGTCTCCGCTCCTTCATGATATACGTTTGCAACAGCGAGAAAATCAGAACCTTCTTTTAACTGCTGCTCTACAATTTTTGCCTTGTCCTTGTCTGTCACAAAGATCTGCTGAGCTTCCATAACCCTGGCCTCATCGTCGCTGACCTCATCGTCCACGCCCTGAGTTAGATGGGTGTACAGTTTATTGGCAAGGCCATAGCGACGATAGAGCTTCTCAATATCGCTCTCCTTTACATGCATATATTCCTTTTCTGCTTCATTTAAGGAATCGTAATATTCTTTCGCCGCTTCCTCCACCTTTTTTTCTTCTGCCTCTGACAACTGAATCTCTTTCTCTTCTGCCAAAAAATCCATCGCCATAATCTGAGCCAGCCTAGAGATCGTCAAATCTTTCACATAGGTTTCCAGATCATTTTTTCCAAATTCATGCTTCCACAGATCAATCCCATACATGGTGCCATACATATTTTGATAATTAGTCATGATCACTTTTGCTTCCGGCAGAGTACAGACTTCGTCTCCGATTTTAAACACTTCATTGTCACTGAATCCTGCCCGCATCATTACCTGAGTATCTCCAAAACTGCAGCCTGACAGGCATAAGAGAAACAGGCTGCAAACTGTCAGAATTCTGTACCTTATATATTTTTTCATTTGTATTTCCACCTGTCAATCTATTTTTTCCAGAATGCTTCGCGCCGCGCTGAGTCCATTTGCAGAAGCCTGCTGCAGTCCCCTGGTCACAGAAGCTCCGTCCCCAATGGCCCGCAAACCTGGAATATTTGTCTCAAAGTCTTTGTTTACCACCACTTTGTTGGAATAGAACTTCACTTCCACTCCATACAAAAGGGTTTCATCGCTGGCAATTCCAGGAGTTACCTTATCCAAAGCCAGTATCATCTCCTCAATATCCACCATAATCCGATGAGGAAACACTAAAGACAGATCTCCCGGCACCGCATCCTTTAAAGTAGGGATCAAATTGTTTCGGCACAGCCGCTCTTCTGTGGTACGTCTTCCCCGTCGAAAATCTCCAAAGGTCTGCACCAGAATTCTGCCGTCACAGAGCATATTAGACAACTGAGCAATTTGTTTTCCATATTCAATGGGAGTTTTAAAGGGTTTCGTAAAATTCTTGGAAACCAACAGTGCAAAATTCGTATTGTTTGTCTTCAAATCACTGGATTTGTAGGCATGTCCGTTTACCACTGCCAGTCCATTATCATAATACTCTGCAGCCACCTCGCCGGAAGGATTGGTACAGAAGGTCCGCACTTTGTCATCAAAGGTAGGGGTATGGTACACCAGCTTTGCCTCATAGAGATTCTCATTCAGAAATTCCATCACTTCATCTCGTACTTCCACCCGGACTCCAATGTCCACCGTACCGACTTTCGTCTCAATATTATGTTTCTTACACACATGACTGAACCAGTCTGCCCCTTCTCTTCCAATGGCGCAGACGATCTCTTTCCCATAAAAAGATTCTCCCTGATCGGTCACTACCCCTGCCGCCCGGTGGTCTTTCTCAATGATATCTTCCACCATGGTCTGAAACTTCATCTCCACACCTTGTTCCAGCAGATGTTCCTGCAGCCGCATATAGATCTTGTACCCTTCTTCTGTTCCCAGATGACGGATAGGACATTCTACTAATTTTAGATTGGCGTTGATGGCCTTTCTGCGTATCTCCCGAATTTCTTTTTCCTTATCCACTCCATAGACATTGCTGTCTGCACCAAATTTCAGATAAATATCATCTGATTCCTGAATCAGTTCCACTGCTTTCTCATACCCTAAAATTTCCGGCAGGTTACCGCCAACATCGGGAGAAAGCGATAATTTCCCGTCTGAAAAAGCCCCGGCTCCTGCAAATCCTGTGGTAATGGCGCAAGGTTTACATCCCACACAGACTTTTGTCTTGCGCTTAGGACATTGACGTTTTTCAATCCGTCTTCCTTTCTCGATCATCAGTACCTGGATTCCAGGCCTGCGATGAACCAGCTCATAAGCACAGAAAATACCGGAAGGTCCGGCTCCCACAATGATCACATCATATTTATCCATAGTTCCTCCTGCTCTGACTTCTGTTTTCACAGATCGTATCAGTTTTTAAGCTTCTACCACCAGATACCTTCCATCCGGCAATGCAAAGACTTCTGCCGCTTCCTCTAAATCCTCATCACTCATCTGTGCAATATCTGCACCTTCCTCGTTAAAATATTCTCTCACTTCCTGAATATCCTGACATACCACTGCCATACAATCCTCTAAAAACTCTTCTGCCTCTTCTGGATTCTTGGCTACTTTTTCTTCAAATAACTGCTGCTGATGATTCAAAAAATACTCCAGACAAATTTCATCATACTCATTCATGGTAATCCCTCCTTGTGCTGCTTCTATGATAGTATGATTTTCACAAAATTTCAATGCCTGATTTTCTTAATTCCTGATAAATTCTTGCAATGGGAAGTCCTACCACATTGTTATAATCCCCTGCGATCTTTTCAATATACACTGCCCCTTTTCCCTGAATCCCGTAAGCGCCCGCCTTATCCAAGGGTTCGCCTGTCTTCACATAAGCTTCGATCTCCCGGTCTGTGATCTTGTGCATAAAAACTTTTGTCTCCTCAAAAAAAGAAATCATCTCCTCAGATTCTGGTTTCTGTAAGATCAGCGTCACTCCGGTAAACACACTGTGGGTACTGCCGGAAAGCCTTTGCAGCATCCTCACTGCATCTGCCTGATCCTTAGGCTTTCCTAAAATCTCTCCCTCCAGGGCCACCACTGTATCTGCCCCTAAAATAAGAAATTTTTCTGACTTTCGTTTTTCCTCTTCCGGCAAAAAACAACCTTCTTCCTTGATTCCTTTTGTTCCGAACTTTCTGACATGCTCCGCTGTCTCTTTGGCCTTCTGCATTGACAATTCCAACACAACCTGGGCCGGCTCTGTGCTTGTGATCACTTCCTCTCCCTTGGCCGGAAGAACCTGAAACTCTGCCCCGATCTGCCGAAGCAGTTCTCTTCTTCTTGGAGAAGCAGAGGCTAAGATGAAATGCCATTTCATAAGATGATCTAACTCCTTTCATTTTTCTAAGTAATTACTTATCCTATTTTTTTAATCTTTTTTACACAGCAATGGTTTCTCCCAGGCAGAAGGAATACAGCAGCCGTTCCTTTACTTTTTTTCCAAGGGCCCGCTCAATGGCTTCCTGATACAATTCCAACTGCGCCTGATAGCGGTCTGCAAGCTCTTGTCCTGTCCTGACCCGGTCTGTTTTATAATCCAAGAGAACAATTCCGTCTTCTTCCTCGAAAAAGACGTCGATAATTCCTTGAATCAATATCATTTCCTGACTCTGGCTTTCCTGCAATACCTCTTCTGCCGGTTTTCCCATAACAAAGGGCTTTTCCCGATAGAGTTTCTTCCGTCTGGCGGCCTGCTCCATCCGTGATCCCAGTTCGCTTCTCAAAAATGTGTTCAGTCCAGGCAGAGCGATCAGATCCAGCAGTTCCTTTTCCACCAACTTTTGTTCCTCCAATTCCTGTAACTGCTGTTCTAAAGTTTCCGGCGGCCTGGAAAAATCATAGCATTCCAAAAGGCGGTGCATAGCGGTTCCTCGTTTTGCACCTATGTTTTCTTTCTGCACCCCTTCCATAAAAGCGGGGATATATTTTTCTCCTGTGGTTTCTTCTTCCCTGGCAGTCTGTTCCAAATCCTCTCTCTCCCAGACAATCTGTTCTTCCTGGGCCAGCCGGTCTATGGCTCGATGCTTTAACTCCGACACAGAAACCTTTGTTTTCATGGCAATCTCTTCTTCATAAGGATAGACGAAAGAAAGTCTCTCTGCCATTTTTTCTTCCCATTCCGGCTCTGGTTCCTGGAGCTTTGCAAGAAGCTGTACTCTGGTCAATCCCTCTGTCTCTATTTCCTGTCTTTCTGTTTCTTCTAATTCTTGCTGTTTTATCAATGTAAGGGGATAGGGATTTTCCTGGCAGCTTCGGGCCAGCAGCAAAAACTGCAAAAAGGTATTGCTGTTTAACCGGCTCAGAAAAGTCAAAAATCCGTCTTCCCCGACAATGGCTTCCATAGACGCCAACTTTTCTTCTGCCTTTTTTAAAACTCCTGTTAAAATCAGCTTTTCTTTAGCCCTGGTCAGGGCCACATAAAGTACCCGAAGTTCCTCTCCAATATTTTCCATCACCGTTTTTCTGGCCAAAAACTGCCGGGTGATTCCAGGAGTTTTCAGTCTCCGCCTGCTGTCCACCACATCCATTCCAATCCCCAGCCGGGGATGGAGCACCACCTTTTCCCGAATATCCTGGTTATTGAACATCTTTCCCAATCCTGACACAAATACTACCGGAAATTCCAGACCTTTACTTTTGTGAATGCTCATGATCCGCACCACATCTTCTGTCTCTTCTCCCTCTGCCAAGGGAAAATCCACATCGTATTTCTGAAGCTGTTCCATATAGCGGATAAAATGAAACAATCCCCGGTAACTGGTATGTTCATAGGCGATGGCTTTCTCCACCAGCATTTCCAGATTAGCCCGCTTTATCTCTCCTCCTGGAAGGGCATACACATAAGCCTGATAGCCGGTTTCCTCCAACACCTGGCTGAGCAGCTCATGAATGGGGGTATAACTGATCTTTTTTCGGAATTTTCTAAACAGTGTCAGAAACTTTTCTAATTTCACAGAAATGCTTCCGCTTTCCTGTCTGGCTTCCCCTTCCTCAGAAAATTCCAATACCGCCTGATAAAACTTTTTCTCTGGATACCTGGTGCGGATCACCGCCAGATCCTCCCCTGTCAGGCCCACAATCGGGGAAACCAGCACCGCGGCCATGGGAATATCCTGTCTTGGATTATCCAGAATCCGCAGAAGATTCAGGGCCGTCTGTACTTCCACCGCTGAAAAGTATCCTGTTCCGGATGCAGCCCTCGCCGGGATTCCCATCTCTCCCAAAACTTTCACAAACACTTCCGCCCAGCCGCTCACAGACCGCAGAAGAATCACCATATCAGAATAACGCACCGGCCGAAGGCTGCCTGGCCGCTGGTGGTCCGGCATCTGCTCTGTCACCTGCTGTTCCTGGATCAGACTGCGTATTTTTCTTCCTACCGCCCTGGCTTCCAGCTCCTGCGTCTTTGTATCTTTGTCCTCTTCCTCTGGCTCTATCACTAAGAATTCCGGCTCAAACATCCCCGGCTCTCCCTCTGGAAAATGAGCTCCCGGATAAAGAGCCGCCTGATCATCATAAGTAATATTTCCAATATCTGCCTTCATAATCCGGTAAAAGATATGATTGATAAACTGGAGCACCTGAGGCCTGCTGCGGAAATTCATATGCAGGTCAACCCGCTGCTTTTCGCTGTCCTCCTGGGTATAGGTATCATATTTTTCCATAAACAATTCCGGCCTTGCCATACGGAATCGGTAAATGCTCTGTTTCACATCTCCCACCATAAAAATATTGTAGATTTGATCACTCTCTTTTGAGACAGCCTTTAAAATGGTCTCCTGAACGTAATTGGAATCTTGGTATTCATCAATCATAATCTCCTCATAATTCCTGCGAAGTTCCAGTGCAGTTTTGGAAGGCTGGCGGGTCTCTTCTTCCACCAGAATCCGCAATGCAAAATGCTCCAGATCATGAAAATCCAGCATATTCTTCTCTCTCTTTTTTTCTGCAAACCTATGATAGAAAGAAAGGGTAACATCTAATAACATGTCCGCTGCCTGCCGGTTCTTTTTGAGATCCAGAACCATTTCTTCCGGCCTCTGAAAAAAGAATTGTTCTATTGTCTTTTTCACAGAACTTTTTACCTCATTGCGCAATTTCTGCACCCGTTCTTTTTTCTCTGGATCCCCCTGAAATTTCCGGGCCGCAGGCAGCCGGCCAAAGGAGAGCCCCTGGATTGTTTCATAGTAGTTCTGATAAGTACTACTATCAGCCGCCTGATCCACTGCACAGACCTCCTGGCTCAAAACAGCTTCGTACATCTCCGGCCCCTCTGGTTCTGTGCTAAGTTCAAGACAGGTTCTTAGCTGAGACGCCCACTGTTTTGTAAGACTTTTCAAATAAGACAGCAATTCTTCTGTCAAAGGAAGAGCTTCAAAGTCTTCCATGTTTTCCACATGAAATGGTTTCTTACAATCCATCAGCCAGGTTTCCACCCAGGGATAGCTCATGGCAAATTCAAATAATTTCAAAATGGCGTCTTTTAGGGGCATGTCATTTTTTCCAGTGGCAATGGTCTCGGACAAGGTGAGAAATTCTGGCTGGGCCTCCTGGTAATATCTTTCCAGCACTTGATCTAATACATCGCTTTTTAACAGTTTTAATTCCCCTTCTTCCGCCACTCGAAATTCCGGGTCCAACTCAATTCGATGAAAATAGTTCCGAATCACATAGAGGCAGAAGCTATGTATCGTAGTAATCTGAGCATTATGCAGTAACGTCTGCTGCCGCTGCAGATGGGCATTCTGAGGATACTGTTCCAACAACCCTTCGATAGCAGCGCCAATCCGTTCCCGCATTTCTGACGCAGCCCCATTGGTGAAGGTTACGATCAGAAGTCTGTCAATGTCCACTGGATGATCTTTATCTGTGATCTTTCGGATAATCCGTTCCACCAGCACTGCAGTTTTCCCGCTGCCTGCCGCTGCAGATACCAGAAGATTGCGGTTTTTTAAATCAATGACTTGCTGCTGCTGTTTTGTCCACTGTCGTTCCATTTCTCTCAGATCTCCTTTCTCATCTTCTCCAAAATTTCCCCTTCGTCCTTGATATACTCCAGCTTTCGATACTGACCGCCGGCAGAAGCATCAAATCCGCAGACTCCATGGTAAGGACAGTAATCGCATCCGGTACTGTCCCCTAATTGATAAGGCTCTGCTCCGATCTCTCCGTCAAAGATCCTTCGTCCAATATCCTGGATTTTGTGGTTGACATATCTGGACAGCACTTGAAATTCCTCTTTTCCTGCTTTCTGGGATTTCTTACTGACACTGTCGTCCGCCTCTTCTCCTGCCACTCCCTTTAATTTCAATTCTTCTAAAATCTTTTCCTGAAGCTCTTCCTCTGAGGTTGCCGAATTCCCCCCAATTATGGGATCATCCAGATGATAATAATACATACCGCCGGGAAGTATCTCCTTTCCCGGATATTTTTCCCTTAACAGTTCAATGGCCGAATTCATATACACCACAAGCTGCAGCTGCAGTCCGTGGTAGAGAGACAATAATTGAAAATCACGATTGCCCGATTTGTAGTCAATAACTTTTACGTAGATTTGATCTCCCTTTTTCTTTGTGTCAATCCGGTCAATCCTTCCTCGCAGACGCATTTTTTCTTCCTCACTCAAGGTAAAATTTACCGCCTCTAAATGCTCTGCAAAGGAAAAGGATACCTCATAACCTTCCGGCGTAAAATGGCTGGTTTTAATCTGATGGGCGATAGTTTCAACAGTCCGTCTCAAAATCCTCCGCATCCGCTCCACAAGGTAAGAAGATCTGGCCTCCTGAAGGAGCATACTGTCAAATCCTGTCCCCAAAGTCTCCTCCACCGCTTGATCTATCAGCTTTTCTTCCACCTCTTTTGGCACGTCAAACCAATGATAGCCTGCCTGTTCCATATGGTTAGAATAACATTCTAAGGCCCGGTGAAACATATTTCCCATATCCACCGGAGCAAATTCTCCCAAACTGCGTTCTTCTAATTTTAATCCATATTCCAGAAAATGGCTGAAGGCGCAGACACTAAACTGTTCTAACCTGGTTACGCTGTTTTCCAATACGGTTCCATAGAGGGCTCTGGTAACGTCCGCTCCCATGGATTTGGCATGATACTGATAAAATACAGCCTCAAAAAAGGGCATAATTCTCTCCCGCCAATCCTCCTGGGACAGATACCAGCGGTACAATCCCTTCCACTGGGGAGATATTTTTCCCTTCTTTGCCTCCTTGAATCCTTCCACCAGATATTTTAAGCTGCTCTCTGGCGTAACTACCTGCTGCAGTCCAAAGGTTTCCTCCACCCGTACCGGCTCAAGTTCCGGGAACATTTTCCTTATGGTCTGAACCAGATAAGATCTTCTGGTTTCCCTTCCCTCCTGGCTGATTCGAAACCAGGTGATATACAATTTTTCCGAAGGTTTTGTCAGATTCAGATAGAGATAAAATCTTTGAATAAAACTTCGCTGCCGGTCTGTAGGGGCCAGCTCCATACCGTGGGCGGCAAACCATTCCCGGTCTGACTGAGAGATGATCCCGCCATGTTCTGCCGCCTTAGGAATCAGCCCGTCATTTACGCCGGCAAAAAACAATACTTTAATATCAGAAAGTCTGCTGCGCTCAATGTCTCCAAACACTACCCTGTCATATCCCGGCGGAATAATTCCCACTCCGGCAGCTTCCAAACCTGCCTCCAGAATTTCCCTGTATTCCCGGACGCTCATGGTCTCCTCTCCCAAAAGTTCCACCATTTTGTCTAGCAAATCCATAAGAATCTTGTAGATCTGATCATACTCTTTGGCCAGAGCCGTTTCCCCTTCCTTTTGAAAAAAAGCTTCATATTCCTTTAGCTGATCCTCCACTTGCAGCTGAAGGATCAACTGATACAGAACAACAGACGCTTCTCGTACCGTATGATAGTTTCCTTCTTCTTTTCGAAAAATTTCCCATAGAGGCAAAAACTCCTCTACTAGTTTTTCTCTGAGATCATTAATCTGTTCCAACTCCTCCTGGGACTGCACGCATCCTCTGCGCACCCACTTTTTCTGCCATTTCCGAAATCCGCGGATTCCCTCTGCCAGCAGATAATTTTCCAACAGATCCACCTCTTCTGTCTCCCATCCGCAGAGTCCGCATCTGAGATATCCCAGCGCTGCTTCATAGGAAAAATCCTGTTCTATCAAGAGAAGAGCCTGTTTTAAAAACTCTGTCATCGGATGGAACACAATGTTTTTCCTGACGTCTAAAAACAGGGGAATCTGATAGGTGTGAAAGATCTCCCTGGCATAATTTCCATACATCTCCACATCTCCGCAGACAATGGCAATCTCTTTGTATCGGTATCCTTCTTCCCTTACCAGACGATGAATCTCTTTTGCAATAAACTCCAGTTCCTGTCTGGGACTTGCCAGAGAATACATCCTAATATCCCGAGGCTGGAACTCTGTGTCTTCTGCCGTTTTGCCTTTCTCCTGTTCTTGCCTCCCAAAAGAGGCCGGCGTCTGCCGAAACAGATTTTCCTCCAGCCGCCTCAAGGCAGGGGCCTTGGCAAATCTGCTGTTTTCTGTGTGGTGCACCCATATGGGCTCTTTAACCTCAATCTGGTTCTCCTTAGCAATTTTCAACAGGGTTCCAATGGTTTTTTTACTCATATAGAACAATTCCTGAATCCCTTGGCAGTGATATGGATCTTCCCGTTCATCCAGGGTAACCGTCACAAAAATCTCATGGGTAAGTCTCAGCAGAGTTTCCAATAAATCATACTGTACCGGCGTAAAACCGGTAAATCCATCCAGCACCAGCACTGCGTTCTGCAAAATCCGGGATCTGCCTGCTGCCTGAGCCAATACCTCTAGCAGCTCCTCCTGGGTGATAAATTTTCCTTCCAGATAATTGAGAAAACTTTGATACATGGTCTGGATATCCTGGATCTTATAGCGAAACAGCGGTGACTGCTCTTGATCCTGAATAAAAGAATCCAATTGCTCCGGCAAAACCTGGTACTGAGTCAGCTCAGAGATCACAGATTTTATCTCGCTGATGTAGCCGGTCTTCTTCATACTGGCCTTTAAAAGCTGCAGATTCTCCTGCTGTTCCTCTGCAATCTTCCGCAACAGCAGATTCTTACCGGTCTCTTCTAAAATATGCAGATTTCCCATCCCCAGCTCATCAAAAATTCGATAGGCAAGCCTGGGAAAACTGACTACATCCACATTCATAATACAGTGATCCCTCTGGCGCCTCACCAGTTCCCGCTGCGTCTGCATGGTAAACTGCTCCGGCACCAAAATAAAAAAAGTCCGATCCTTCTGAACCTTAGATTCCTCTAATATTTTTTTGTATATATAGTCAGATTTTCCGCTTCCAGAACTTCCAAAGATCAATTGCAGCGACATAGTACGCTCCTCTCCATTACAAAAGGCATCAACGTTTTCCGTCAATGCCTGTTTTATCATCTATTCTATCATGATAGATTCTGTATTGCCTGTTTTATTCTTCTACTGGATAAAAACGATCAAAAAACTTATCCTGTCCGCACACATGACGTTCCATATCCTTCTCCTGAATCACATAGTCGCCCTCTCTCAGAAAAATCAATCCTCTGCGGTTCTGAATAAAAGGACATACCACCACGCCGTCCTCACGGGTCACCTTGATCAAATTCTCCGTCTTAATCCATCCGTTTGTCACCACAGAAGTCCAGGGCATAAATCCATCCTCGATTCCTTTTCCCAGTTCATATACAACTGCTTCTACTTCCAGAGAACTTCTCTTATACTTTTTCATATGTTCCACCCATCCTTTACTCCATATGTCCATCTATCCTTTAGAAATATTATACTGCATAATGATAAAAAACTCAACTTAATTTCCAGATTTATTTCTCAAAATGCTGATCGTCTTTCAAGAAATTCTAATTTCTGCCTCAGGTAAAACCAAATTCTGAAAAAGCTGGGCACACAGATCAGTTAGAAGCATCTGCTATCTCACGCAATATGGCAATCTCCCTTTTATAACCTTCCAGATCATTGGGCGTCTCTAAAAAGAAGGGAAGATTCTTTAGTTTCGGATGGTTCACAATGGCTCCAAAAGTTTTAAGGCCAATCTTTCCCTCTCCGATCTTTTCATGGCGGTCTTTATGGCTTCCCAATCCATAGATACTGTCATTCAAATGCATGGCTTTTAGACGTTCCACTCCAATCACCGCATCGAATTCCTGAAGCACCTGCTCTAAATGCTCCACAATATCATAGCCTCCGTCAAAGACATGGCAGGTATCCATACAGACCCCCAGCCGGCTGGTATCCTCCACCTGATCAATGATCTCCTGAAGCTCCTCAAAATTCCTTCCCATCTCCGTTCCTTTTCCTGCCATGGTCTCCAGTAAAATCATTGTTCCATATCCCTTTTCGTTGATCTTGTTCAGCATCTCAGAGATCAATTGAACTCCTGTTTCCGCTCCCTGCTTCACATGGCTTCCTGGGTGAAAATTATAAGAAGCTCCCGGCAGATATTCTAACCGGCTTAGATCATCACACATAGTATCATAGGCAAACTGCCGCAGCTCTTGATCCTTGGCACATGCATTTAATGTATAAGGGGCATGCGCCAGAATCTCTGCAATTTTATGTTCTTCTGCAAAGGAACGGTAGGCGGCAATATCTTCCAGATTCAATTCCTTTGCCCTGCCCCCTCTGGGATTCCTGGTAAAAAACTGAAAGGTATTGGCGCCGATCTTCACCGCCTCCTTTCCCATGGCCAGAAAACCCTTGGAAGAGGAAAGGTGACATCCAATTCTCAACATCTGTACCCGCTCCTTACAATTCTTTTTTCATGACCGCTCCCGTGGCCCCGGAAGTCACCATCTGAGCATAACGAGCCAGATATCCTTCGGTCACTTTCGGCGTTCTGGGCTTCCACTCTGCTCTTCTCTTAGCCAGAATTTCCTCTGATACATCTAATTCCAGCTTCATTTCGGGAATGTTGATCTTAATGGTATCTCCTTCTTCCACCAGGCCAATCGTTCCTCCTACGGCTGCTTCCGGTGAAACATGGCCGATAGAGGCTCCCCTGCTGGCGCCGGAAAAACGTCCGTCTGTGATCAATGCAACCGTAGAGCCTAAGCCCATCCCTGCAATGGCGGAAGTTGGATTCAGCATTTCACGCATTCCTGGTCCGCCCTTGGGTCCCTCATAACGAATCACCACCACATCCCCTGCAGTGATCTTGCCGCCTTTGATGGCGGCGATAGCATCTTCTTCACAGTCAAACACTCTTGCCGGTCCTTCGTGCACCATCATTTCCGGGGCCACTGCAGAACGTTTCACCACGCTTCCCTCTGGAGCCAGATTTCCTTTTAACACTGCAAGACCGCCGGTTGCGCTGTAGGGACGATCCAAAGGCCGGATTACTTCTGGATTCCGGTTGACGCATCCTTTGATATTCTCTCCTATGGTCTTTCCTGATACAGTAATACAATCCAGATTTAACAATCCCAATTCCGCTAACTCATTCATGACTGCATAGACTCCTCCGGCCTCATTCAAGTCTTCCATGTAAGTAGGGCCTGCCGGAGCCAGATGACAAAGGTTTGGGGTTTTCTCACTGATTTCATTGGCAAATCCAATATCAAAGTCAAATCCGATCTCATGAGCAATGGCTGGAAGATGCAGCATACTGTTGGTGGAACAGCCTAAAGCCATATCCACAGTCAAAGCATTCAAGACAGCTTCTTTTGTCATAATATCTCTGGGACGGATATTTTTACGGTACATTTCCATCACTGCCATGCCTGCATGTTTTGCAAGACGAATCCGGTCAGAATACACTGCCGGAATTGTTCCATTTCCCTGAAGTCCCATGCCAAGGGCCTCCGTCAGACAGTTCATGGAATTAGCGGTGTACATACCAGAGCAGGAACCGCAGGTGGGACATGCCTTCTCCTCAAATTCCTGCACGTCTTCTTCTGTCATGGTGCCTGCCGCATAGGAACCTACTGCCTCAAACATGGAAGAGAGACTGGTCTTTTTCCCCTTTACATGTCCGGCAAGCATGGGGCCTCCTGATACAAATACAGTGGGCACATTCACTCTGGCTGCCGCCATCAGAAGTCCTGGTACATTCTTATCACAGTTGGGAACCATAACGAGAGCATCAAACTGATGGGCCAAAGCCATACACTCTGTGGAATCTGCAATCAGATCGCGGGTTACCAGAGAATATTTCATTCCCGTATGTCCCATAGCGATTCCATCACAGACTGCAATGGCCGGGAATACTACCGGAACACCTCCTGCTTCTGCAACGCCGAGTTTAACAGCATTTACAATCTTATCTAAATTCATATGACCGGGAACAATCTCATTGTAAGAACTTACAATTCCCACTAATGGTTTTTCCATCTCCTCCCTGGTAAATCCCAGTGCGTTGAACAGGGAACGGTGGGGAGCCTGCTGCATTCCTTTTTTTACATGATCACTTCTCATTTTTCTGCCTCTCTTTCCTCATCTTATTGCTGTAAATTACATATTTCTTGATTTTATACTAAATTTTATACTAAGATAATTTCTGGTTCTGTTCTTCATTATACTCCCTATGTTGTCTGCTGTCAATATAGTTGTTAGACAAAATATGTGAGAAGGATGCTTTCTTTTGACACCATAATCTGAAAAGATATAAAAATGCGGAAACCCAGGTGTTTCACAATTGACTTTTTTGACAAATTATGCTACATTATTCTATGCTTATTAAACTGCTAATATCTCATACCTTATGGAAATCTAAGGGTATAGAAGGTGCTCAAAGAGTTACCTGAGAAGAGACCTGAGAAATAGATGAATCTATCTCGAAGAAATTTAAGAGATAGAAATCAGACTTGCAGTCTTCTGTGGCATTTGTATTTGAAAGAGGATCTGTTGATCCTCTTTTTATCTTATGGAATTAGGGTGTCAAAAAAAGTAGGCCGCACCCTAATCTTTATAGAAAACAGCGCCCAGGCGTACAAACTTGAAAGATTCAGGGGGAACATTGTTATGAATACACCACCAATAAACCATAACTTAATTGAATATATTTTATCTCTGCTGATCAAACCAGAAAATCTCAATGTAGATCTAGATACTTTAATGGAAAAGAGCAAACAGGAGCTGTCGGCTTCTCCCTCAGAATCACAAAACATCCAGATGGCTTGGGACGTCATAAATTTTATGGATGAAATGCCGGGAGGATTTCTTATCTATCATGCAGATCAGGAAGAAAAGATCATCTACGCCAACAAAGGTATCCTTCGGATTTTCCGCTGTGATACTTTAAAAGAATTCCAGGAGCTGACCGGAAATTCTTTTCGGGGCGTAGTTCATCCAGAAGATTTAGAACCTGTAGAAAAAAGTATCCGGGAACAAGTTGCAGCCAGCCAGTATGATCTGGACTATGTAGAATATCGAATTATACGTAAAGACGGGGAAATCGGCTGGATTGAAGATTACGGCCATTTTCTCCATCTCGATTCTGTGGGGGATATCTTCTATGTATTTTTAGGAGACGCCACAGAGAAAAGAGCGCGTCTGCGCCAGGAAACAGAACTCTTACTCCAGGAAAGGACTCAGAAAGAACAGAAATTACAAAAATTGATCAAAGAATATAACAAAGAACGAAAACTGATCAACCAGGAACATCTGCGCCGCTTAGAAGTAATCGAAGGGCTCAGCGTCAATTACGAATCTATCCTCTATGTAGATTTGGATACGGATCGCATCCTGCCTTACCGTCTCAGCAACCGGACAGAACATCAGTTTGACAAAAAATTTCAAATTCGACAATTCAGCTGGTATGCGCCTAACTACATAGAGACCTGGGTACACCCAGAAGATCAAGAATTGGTGGCAAAGGTAACAGCCCCGTCATACATCCGCAAAAAATTATCCACCTGCAAAACTTATTATGCAAATTACCGAGTATTAAACTGCGGGGAACTTCAATATCTGCAGCTTCGCATCGTAAATGTGGGACGCCAGGACCGCATTTCCCAAATTGTCATGGGCTACCGAATTGTAGATGAAGAAGTCCGTCGTGAAATGGAACAGAAAAAAATGTTTGAGGATGCATTAAACAATGCAAATATAGCAATCACTGCAAAAAATACTTTTCTGTCTAATATGTCCCACGATATGCGTACCCCATTAAACGCAATCTTCGGCTATACTACGCTTGCCAAAAAACATATTTCCGACAGCAAGGCGGTGGAAGACTATCTCACTAAAATTGAGAATTCCAGCAAGCAGCTTTTGGG
Source organism: Lachnospiraceae bacterium (assembly GCA_022792535.1). Taxonomy (GTDB): domain Bacteria; phylum Bacillota; class Clostridia; order Lachnospirales; family Lachnospiraceae; genus Petralouisia. Next base: position 75,644 of record JAAWBG010000065.1, on the reverse strand, counting down.
ACTGATCGAAAAAGTGCTGGAAATTTCCTGGACGGAATCCAGCGACACCCGGATTTCCGAATCTGAATGTAATCTATCTGATATCCTCCAGGATGTATATGAAACGCTTCTCCCTCAGGCAGAAGAAAAAAATATTGCTTTTTCTCTGGATTCCACTGATCTAGACCACTGCGACGTCTATGGTGATCAGGACAAATTAAGACAGATTCTGGCAAACCTGGCAGGCAATGCCATTACTTATACCGAAAATGATGGAAATGTATCCATCACCCTCAAAGAGATTGAAAAGTTCCCCAATAACTTTGCTGTCTATCAGCTTGTGGTCAAAGACACCGGCATTGGCATCAGCAAGGATTTCCAGAAACGTATTTTTGAACCTTTTGAGCGGGAAAAAAACACCACATTCAGCGGCATTCATGGCACAGGGCTGGGCCTCACCATCGCCAAAAGACTTGTGGATATGATGGGCGGAACCATTCAGATCGACAGTACTTTAGGAGGCGGCAGTACATTTACCATTACAATTCGTCTTCGTATTCAGACCCATCCCTTATCTTCCATCACTGAGGCAGAAGATATGTTTACCCATCTTCTGGATAAAAAGATCTTATTAGTAGACGATAATTTCGCCAACCTAGAAATTGAAACTGAGATCCTGCAAGGCATGGGATTCCTTGTGGAAACTGCCAACAATGGTAAAGTCGCTGTGGAAAAAGTAGAATCTTCCTCTCCTGGAGATTACGATCTAGTTCTAATGGATATTCAGATGCCTGTCATGAACGGGTGGGAAGCTGCCAAAAGCATACGCAGCCTGGAAAATTCTGTTCTGGCACGAATTCCGATTATTGCACTGTCTGCAGACGCTTTTGACAGTGACAAACAGACCTCCATTGAAAGCGGCATGGACGCCCATTTGACAAAGCCCATTGATATTCCGTTGATTTTAGAAACTATTGCTAAAACCTTACAGACCCACAAAGTTTTATATGAAGATCCCTCATAATACAAAAGACAAACCCCGTCAGATTGAAAGGTACAGATCCTTCTACCTTTCAATCTAACGGGGTTTCCTACTTCAAAATACGTGGATGGGGAAAATAGCTCACTGCCGCTTTTCCAATAATATCCTCTCTCTTTACAAACTTGTGTTCCCAATATCTGGAATCCCAGGAATCATTTCGATTATCTCCCATCATAAAATAGGAATCTTCCGGTACTGTGTAAGGCCCAAATTCATCGTAACTGACCTTCTGAGTAAAATCTTTTTCTAAAGGCTTCCCATCAATATAGATTACCCCGTCGCTTCCTGCAATGGTTTCTCCCGGCATCCCCATAATCCGTTTCAGGTAAAGGGTTTCTCCATCATCTGGATAGAGAAAGGTTACAATATCCCCTCTTTTGGGCTCCCCAAACACATAGGAAAGACGATTTACAAGAATCCTGTCTCCCGCCATCACCGTCGTTTCCATAGAACCGGTAGGTACTTGCGCATTGGCGATCATATAACGATTCAGAAAAAGGCCGAAACAAAATACCAGCAAAAAGATTCCTGCATTGGAAAAAAGCTCCCGCACTCTTCTTTTTCTCTTCTGCTCCTCTGTCTCTTCTCTTTCCAACTCCAGCTCTGAATCCTCTGATTTAGAAAGAGCCTCTTCCTCCTGCCCCTCTTTTTTCTTCTTCATTCTTCATTCCTCCTATGCATAACACAGACGTTTCTCTATTTCATGGGAAGCTGTTCCATAGCATGTAAAATATGAATGCGCATGGCATTCCTTGCCCCTTCGCCATTCCGCACTCTCAAAAAATCCATCAAAATCTTATGATCTATCAAGGTTGCCTGCACTGCTTCCTCATATTCTTCCGACAGCTTTACGCCTTTGTTGATTCCCTCATAGATCACCGGCATCAATTGATTGATAAATTCATTGTGCGTGGCCTTTGCAATGGATTTGTGAAAGGATTGCTCCACATCCGTCCGGTCCTTTTTCTGATAAATCCTCTTTTCAATCTCTGCTCCCAATGCCAAAATCCTCTGAATCTCTTCTTCTGTAGCCCGCAAAGCTGCATAGTAGGCTGCTTCCGGCTCAAAAATCAAACGCATCTCATAGAGGTCTTTCACCTTGACCTTAGCCGATGCAAGATGAGAAAATTCTTTTGGCTGATCTAGTCTGAAGCCTTCTCGAACAAACGTTCCTTTTCCTCGGCGGATCTCCAAAATTCCCTCTGTGGCCAGAATCCGTATGGCCTCCCGCAGCGTCGTACGGCTTACCTTCAATTCCTCAGACAATATATTTTCATTGGGCAGCTTGCTCCCTGGCAAAAAACGTTTTTCTACCGTGATCATAGACAAAATACTGTCTGCAATCCGGTCTGACAGCCTGCTCTCCTGGTCCATTTTCTTCCTTTCCTATACTTTTTGTAGATTTTCTGTATGGTTTGTTATGTCAAGATTTAGTTAAAATAGATCAATTCATCCTCTGGCTTTTCTGCCGGCTGTACGTCCAGGGCGTACAATACTGGTCCTTTTCCCTTATATTCCAATGCAAATTCATGTTTGATCTCTGCTGTGATGGTAATCCAAGATCTGTGGGAAATCTCTGCCGCCTTGTCATACTTACACTTAAATCCTACAAACGTAATATCATCCACACAACAGGTCATGGCAAACCGTCCAGGAATAAAAACACCTCTCTTTAGCTTTTCCGGCCGATATACAAGGGCCAGAAACTTCACTTTTTTCCCTTCATATTTCTTTGGATCATCTAAAGCGTCCAGATACCAGATTCCATAATCCATATCGGTAATCTCAATCACTTCTTGATTCAAATCATAAGGCAGCTCTTCCATATCATTCTCATCAATGGTACCGTCCTCACGCTCATAGGCAATCTGCGCTTTTCGATTCAGGGCTTTGATGGCCCGTCGGAATTTCCCTTTGGGGGTATCGTCGCTGCAGCGATTGATAATCACCACATCTGCTGCAAAAAGCTGCTCCATAATCATTGCCCGCATGTTCGCCAGGTACATCTCAAAGGTGGTAGAATCCACCGTAGCCAGAGATTGCACCAAGACCCAGTAACGGGGAAGTTCCATCTCTAAAAAGGTCGCCATCTGCCAGGTGCCGTTGTACTCAATAAATACCTGGTCAGGATGATGCCTATCGCTCAGCTCCTGCAGCCTTTCCCTGGTAAATTCTTCCTCTTCCTCCACCATCACCAATTCCGTATTGACTTTCTTTAACTCTTCTTCCTCAAATTCTACCTCCCCATCTTCACAGAGGATCAGCAATGTCTTTCCATTTTCACAAAAATCCCCTTCGATCAATGTCTCCTGGATCAGGGAACTCTTTCCGCTGTCCATAAAACCAGAAAATAAATATACTGGAATCTCCATCGTCATTTCACAACCTTTCTAAACCTGTTTCTCTTTTCATCTGCGCTCTTTCCACCTTTAAAGCACTATTTCTTCTCCGATCACGATTCCCTTTGCATCCTCTCCATGACCGATCTTTTGCGTCTTTACAATCGGAAGTCCATCTTTTACATATTGCCTGGCCAGATCCACAATCCCTGGTTTTTGACCTTCCTCCTCCAGTTTTGTGAAGGTTCCTAAAATCAATCCATTGATCTCTTCCAAAGCTCCTATCTGGGCCAATTGGTTCAGATAAGTCACCATCTGGGGAATTGTCCCGCCGAGGCTTTCCAAAAGCAGTATTTTTCCTTTCATGTCCGGCCAATAGGGGGTTCCGGCCAGCTTCAATAGACACCGGATATTTCCGCCTACAACAACTCCTCCCATCTCTTTGTGCTGTACAAATTCATATTGAAACTCAAAAAGTTTTTTCCCATCTCCCAAAACAGTGTCCAAAAAATCAGCCTGCTGAACTTCTTTTTCCTGGTAAATCAGATTCCGAACTTGATATAAGACAGAACTTTTTCCTGTCTTAGCATAAATGCTGTTGATGATAGTTGTCAAGTCGCTGTATCCCCAAAAATTCTTTTCACTCTCTCCAATCAGAGAAAAATCTAAGAAAGGCAGCACTTCATTGGCAATATCCCCTCCGGAAATATCGAAAATAACCGCGATCTCATGATCCCGGTAAAACTCCATCAAACTCTCTGCTCTTTCTCTTCCCGTTCCGCTGAATACCTGCTCCTTTTCATAGATAAAAGGACTGAACACCGGCTGGAGTCCTAATTTCTGCAAGGTATTCCCCAACAGTTTCACTTCATTTTCATAACGCCTCTGCTGTCCATTGGAACAGCAGACAATTCCTGCCTTGCTCCCCTTTGGTATCTTTTTCAAAATCCGGTTCACTCCTTATTTGTCTTCTATTCTTCGCCGCCCAGCATCATTTTAATGATCTCTTTATCTGTCTGCTGCATTCCTACTTTTCCAATATATCCCACGCAGCTGATAGTCTCTCCTGCGTCTTCTTTCAAAATTCCAGTGTAAGCCTCGTACTCTTTTCCCTGCATAGCCAGATAGTGCGCCATCATAGACGCATCCAGGCTGGATGCAATTTTCGCCGCACAAGAAATCTTAGCGCCGTCGCAGATAATTCCCGGAATATTTGCAAGAGTATTGTCAATGGTAGCTTTTATCTGCTGAATGGTACCGCCTGTCATATAAGTGATCGCTGCCGCTGAGGCGCAGGAAGCAGAAACTGCCCCGCAAAATGCCGAGAGTTTCCCGATAAATTCTTTCTGGTAAATAGTCAGAAGACTGGAAAATACCAAAGACCGATATAATCTCTGAGTTGGGACATTCCTCTCCCTGGCATAGACAATAACCGGAACCGAAGAAGCAATCCCCTGATTGCCGCTTCCAGAATTGATGATAACCGGCATATCGCATCCTCCCATACGAGCTTCCGAGGCAGCCGCCGCAAAAGCCTTCATACGGGTGACAACGCCATCTGCATAAGATTCACGTATCGTACGTCCAATCCCAATTCCATAATCTCCTGAAATCCCTTCGTAAGCGATATCCATGTTATAACGAATCTGCCGCTCATAAAGATCCCGGACTAAGGCCAGATCTACCTCGTCTGCAAAAGTCTTGATGGTCTCTAGTGAAAGTCTGGACCGATCTGTCATGTATCCCTTTGCCTCTTCCTTTTCTGCTTTTTCAAATACCGTCTTTCCATCTTTGATCACAGAAACAATATTTGTATGGGCATGTCTTACCTCTACCTGGGCAGTATGCCCTAAAGCAGAAAGTTCAATAATAAAATGCAAAGGAATGTCAGAATCTAAAAATTCAACGCTGCAGCATCCTTTTTTCAGAAGCTCTCTGGCCCGTATTCTCTCTGGCTCTCCCACTCGTTCCAGCACTTCCATGCCGGCGGAAGAATCACCTGCCAGCCCTCCTAAAATACATGCAGTTTCAATTCCCATCAATCCGCCGGAGTTGGGAATGGTAACACAGCGCACATTTTTGATCATATTTCCAGAACACTTTGCAACGATCCGCTCCGGCTCACAGCCTAACGCCTCCCGTCCTCTTGCTGCCCCATAGGCCAATGCGATGGGTTCTGTACATCCCATCGCCGGAACCAGCTCCTCCCGGAGAATCTTGATAAACTCTTCCTGCCATTCTCTTTCCATCATAATGATCCCTGTACCCTCCAAAACTTTTGTATTTATCCCTCAATACCTGATAACATATTTGTTTCTCCTATCTCAATCTTTTCCATACTGCTTTTTCCTGTATCTATTAAGACACGCCTAGATAATCACTGTTATATAAAATATCATCACCAGGAATCCACTCTGCAAAGCCCTCTACTGACAGATAACCTTGTTCTGTCCAGCGAAATATCAGGGTATAATTCTGCCCATTGTAAACTGCTGAATTTGAGGAATCATAAACTGCTGTATGATGTTTGAATACTGTACTGAACGAGTCTTCCATATTGCTGCGGCCAAAAATTTCAAAGTCAAATCCTTCCCCGGTGCTGTTGGAGATTTCTATGTAATACAGGGCCCCCGTCGAGCTCTTATCTCCTTCCCAATAACTGCCCTCCGCCACGGGAATTACCTCATTTTCTATCTTATCCTTTGACTCTATCAGTTCTGGAGATTCCTCTGTCCCATTGTCTGCCGAATGTTTTGAACTGTAAATCTCCGTCTGTTCTATCTGTTTTAACCCAAATGTCTCCATCAAAGCGTCATAGCCCTCATCTGCCATATCATTCGTGTCGTTGGTGTAAACAGTCTCTGTCCTGATCTCCTCCGTTCCCCCTTCCCAGATTATCTTTGTAAGCTCCACATATCCCATCTGGGCATAAAAGGAATAAATGCCATCCTCCCCGCTGCACAGCTCCATATGTCCCCCTGGAAAGTTTCCAATCTGATAAGCTGAATTCTCATGATAAGAATAACATTTCCAACTTTCGTCTGCCTCACAGCTTCCTGTCAAAATCATCAGCTCATCTATGCCGTCCTGATTGATGTCTCCGTAGGCATAATAGCCATAAGCCTCTTTTCCAGCCTGATGAGAACTATCTATGTTTATCTGCTCTGCCTGCAGAATTTTCTCATAGGCCTGCATAACCTGTTCCTGTGAAACATCCGCTTCTTCTTTCTCTGTTTCTTCCTTCTCATTTTCTGGCGCGGAAGGTTCTTTTGGATCAGATTTCTGCTCACTTTCCTCCTCACTGCCTTGTTTTGAAATGTTCTTTTCTGTTTCCAAAGGCTGCTGTGCTTCCTTCCCGCAGCTGCAAAAAAACAATGAAAATCCCAATGCTATCCACATTATTCTTTTTTTCATAAATTATTTCTCCTTACAGTTTTCCTTAAAAGTTTTACCTGCTTTCTTTCACTTCCTATACCAGGACACCATATACTTCATGAAGCCACCTTCTTTTATCTTTCTATTATACACAGTCCTTGGCAAAATTACAATGTATCAGACAAAAACCCATGGCAGCACACACTCCCATGGGATAAAAATAAGGAAACGCTGATTAAATCATCGTTTCCCTAACTCTTTATTCTCTTTCTTCTACTTGAACCTCTGTTCCTTTTCGCCCTCACTTATGATATGGCTCTCCTGCCATAATCCGATAGCTTCGATAAATTTGTTCCAGCAAAATTACCCGCATCAGCTGATGGGGAAAGGTCATTTTAGAAAAACTCAATTTAAAATCTGCCTGTTTCATTATTTTTTCCGACAGCCCTAAAGAGCCCCCGATCACAAAGATCAGATGGCTCTTTCCTTCCACTCCAAGACGTTCCAATTTTTCAGAAAGTTCCACAGAATCCAGCATGGACCCGTCAATGGCCAAAGCGCAGACCCAGGCGCCTTCCGGCATATGCTTTCTCAGTCTTTCTCCTTCTCTCTCCTTGATCTTATCCATTTCTGCCTGGCTGGCAGAATCCGGCGTTTTTTCATCTGCCACCGCAAGGATCTCCAGCTTACAGTAGCGGCTGAGTCTCTTTTCAAATTCTTCTATGGCCTGTCGATAAAATTTTTCTTTTACTTTTCCAACTGCCAGAATTGTAATTTTCATTCCTTTTCGCCCTTAAAAATTCCTTCCATTCCAGCCCCATTTGCTCACTTCTTCATATTTGATATAAATGTGATCTTTCCGAATCTGCAATTCTGATTCATAGAGATTGCAGACTGCTTCTGTAAGCTGCTCTGCCGCTTCCTCAGAAAAAGTTCCAAAGACTTTCACTTCCAAAAATGCCATAGGCTGGTCTTTGTCCCCTCGGAAATACAACTCACAGTTATCTGCAAACTCAATCATCAGCCAATCCTCTGTCTTTCCCGGAATGATAGAAATTGCCTGTCCCAGCTTCTCTTTCAGAGAAGTTTTCTGTGCAGATGACATAGCTACGTTCACTCTTGAATTAATAAATGGCATAATGTTCCTCCTTATCGCGCTTGTTTCTCTTATTTTTTCTTTTTATGGCAGCTTTTCCATCCCATTAATTTGTAAAATCATTTTACAATGATTGAACTGCTGCTTTCCATGCTATCAGAAAGGAACATTTCTTGCAAGAACAAAATACCCATGTTATAGTAAAAATAGCCATAGCAAAAGTAACTACATCATGGTAAATGCAGAAGCATAAGCTGCAGTTCAATCATTCAATTTCAAATGGGGGTTATTATGAAAATTTACAAAGCGAAAGATTATAACGACATGAGCCGCAAAGCGGCTAACATCATCTCTGCACAGATCATTATGAAGCCTGACTGTGTACTGGGACTTGCCACCGGTTCCACACCCATCGGCGCCTATCGGCAGCTTGTGGAATGGTACAACAAAGGAGATCTTGATTTTTCAGAAGTCACTACGGTCAATTTAGATGAATATCGGGGCCTTCCCCGTGAAAATGACCAAAGCTACTATTATTTTATGAATGAAAATCTATTCGAAAAAGTAAACATTGACAAAAACAAGACTTTTCTGCCGGACGGCATGGAAGAAGACAGTGAAACTGCCTGTCAGAAATACAATGAGATTATCCACTCCATCGGCGGCGTGGATCTGCAGCTCTTAGGCCTTGGACACAATGGTCATATCGGATTTAATGAGCCTGGCATTGCTTTTGAGACTGAGACTCACTGCGTCACCTTATCTGAGCGGACGATTAAGGCAAACATGCGCTTTTTCCTGTCTGAAGAACATGTGCCGCGGCAGGCTTATACCATGGGCATCAAGACCATTATGTCTGCCCACAAGATTCTGGTAGTGGTTTCCGGTGAAGACAAGGCTGACATTGTGAGAACTGCATTTTTAGGTCCTGTTACACCGCAGGTTCCTGCTTCTATTCTGCAGCTTCACAATGACGTCATTCTTGTGGCAGACGAAGCAGCCTTGTCGCAATCACCAGAATTATGTTAAATGGTATCTTTCTTTGATCTGCAATCTTACTTTGCGAACATTATCTTTTCACTGTCAAACATTTTTGTCAGCACAAAGGCCCCAATTCCGGCATAGCAGACATTTGACACCACAGTCACAATAATATTGACCAGATTCATTTCCAGGGAAAAGATCCCGGTCATACACTGTACGCTGTTGTACAATGGGATTAAAAACCAAAAGGGTTCTGTTTTACAGAGACTTTCCACCATGGAGGTAACGCCTAACAACACCGATATAATCATGATTGGTGTGATCCATCCTGTGGCTTCTTTTACATTTTTGGCAAATGCAGACACGATGGATATAATCGTCACAATTACCAGTACGGTAGACAAGATCACCAGAAGCAGCAGTCCGTATTCTTTCACCGTGTAAACGCTGGCATTAATGTTCTCTGATCCTCCCATCAGTTTGGGCAGAGAAAGCATCGTTCCCAAAAAGCTGGACAGCGCACACAGAATGGAGATTGCGCTTAAACTGATGATTTTTCCTAAAGCCAGGTGGCTTCTCTTTAATGGAGTCACCAAAAGAGTGGCAATGGTTCCTCTTTCTTTTTCTCCTGCAATGGATTCCGGCGCAACTGCCATACATCCGCTGAAGAGAAATGTAATCAGCAGCATGGGTACCATCATGGAGAAGATCTGAGCAGCCAGATCTTCTTCCGAAGCCAGGTCGTACTCTTTGTCTCCCGCATTGATATCAAATTTGTTAGCCAGGGCAGATTCATAGCTGTCCAACAATCCTGTCATTATCTGGTAAGCGGCCTGAGACTCTGTATTGCTGGAATTATAATAAAGTTCTACCCCTGGAGCAGGTTCTTTGGTCCCATTGCTGTATTCTGCCACCAGCGCATCAAAATTTTCTGGAAACACTGCTACCAGATGATATTCCTCTTCTCCATCTGCCAAAGCTTCTAACGCTTCTTCTCGTTCCTGTTTCCCTTCCAGTTCCAAAAAGCTCAGATCCAGCATATCTGTCTCTTCCGCCAAAGTTCTGATACTGTCTGGAAGTTCTTCCACATAAATCTGGGTTTGACCATCCTCTTCTCCAAGTTTAAAACCTTCTCCCATCAGTGAATACATCAGATAGATCATGATTCCCGGCATCAGCAATGTGGTAAGCACCATTCTTCTGTCTGTAAAAAATCTTGTAAATTCTTTTTTCATCACTGTTATCATATTATTTTTCATAAGACTCACCTGCTCTTTCTGCATATATATCAAAGAATTTCTCTTCCAGGGATTTTTCTTCTGTGAGATGCTCCAAAGAATCACAGACTGTCATACTTCCATCTATGATAATTCCCACCCGGTCGCAGATCTTCTCGATCAAACTAAAAATATGAGTGGATACCACAATGGTTTTTCCCTGCTCTTTTAATTCCAGCAAAAAGTCTGTTACCACTTTTGCAGTCAGCACATCCAGTCCATTGGTAGGCTCGTCAAATATGATAATATCAGGATTATGTACAATGGAGATAACCAGAGATACTTTCTGTTTCATTCCCGTAGACAGATTCGCCACCTTTACCTCAGCAAATTCTGAAATCCCGAATTTTCCAAATAATTCCTGTTTCCTTCTTCTGGCAGTCTCTTTCTCCACCCCATGAAGATCTGCAAAAAAGTCAAACAGATAGTTGGGAGTGAAAAATTCCTCCAGTTTTAATTCGCTGGTAAGAAACCCAATCTTCCCTCGAACTTCAGCCGGATGTTTCACCACACTGGTTCCATCCACCAAAACGTCTCCCTGGTCCGGCGTAATCAAGGCCGCCAGCATACGCAGTGTGGTGGTCTTTCCGGCACCGTTAGAACCCAGCAGCCCGAAGACCTCTCCCTCATAAGCAGTAAAGCTCAGATTATTCACCGCCACTTTGGTCCGCTCTTTTGTTCTCTGAATCTTTTGCTGTTTTGCAGAGATTTTAAAAGTCTTTTTCAAATTCTGCACTTGTAATAATTCTTTCATACCCATTCCCTTTCCATATGTATTATTGTACTACTTTTATAATACAATAAAACATATTTAGCTTTCTGTCAAGCATTAAATATATTTTCACATTTCAAATTAGCGGCATACTTCCTCTGCATGGGGCCATGCAGCAAAAAGGCGCAAAGTTTCATCTTTCAAAACTTTGCACCTTTCGATCTTCCTTATTCTTTTTCTCTTCTATTTTTGTTCCATTGGTTCCTCATACAATCCTTTATTCCCGATGCATGGAGAAACTATCCATCGCATAATGGTCCAGATTCTCATGGATTCCCCGTTCGTCTGCCTGTGAGATCAGGGCGTCGCGGCTCTTCTTAGAGGAAATCTGATCATTATAAGCGCTGGGACCGCCTACGCAGCCGCCGTCGCAGATCATGCCTTCCACAAAATCTTCCGGCAGTTTTGCTGCTTTTAACAGAAGCAATGCTTTCTTACACTCTGCCGCTCCATTTGCCTTGCAGACTTTTGCATCTACTTCATTTCCAGATTCTTTCAAACTCTGAAGTACTGCTGCGGTAACTCCGCCGGAATTTGCAAATCTCTTTCCATATACAGAAGCAATCTGATCGTCATTTTCACATGGTTCTAAGGCGATATCCTTTGCTTTCATAATTGCCCGGATCTCACTGTAGGTCAGCACATAATCTGCATTCCCCGGAATCTTCTGGTCTGCCACCTCTGATTTTTTTGCAAGGCAGGGCCCGATAAATACGGTAACTGCATCTGGGTCTTTTGCCTTAATCAGACGGGATACTGCGCACATGGGGGAAACTGTAGTGGAAACACAATCTGCCAGTTCCGGATAGTGGAGACGCACCATATTGACAAATGCGGGACAGCAGGAAGTCACTTTTTTCTTTCCCTCCTGATATGCTTCTGCCCATTCTTCTGCCTCATAGGCCGCTGTCATATCTCCGCCCAGACCTACATCATAAAAATCATCAAATCCTAACTCTTTCATCGCCTTTTTCCAGCTTGCCATGGTAATATCCAGACCAAACTGTCCCTCTGTTGCAGGCGCAGCCATGGCATAAACTTTTTTATTGGATTTTAAGGCTTCCACAACGTCCACAATATAAGTCTTGGAACCGATAGCTCCAAAAGGACAGCTGTGAATACATTTTCCGCAGCGGATACATTTATTCTTGTCAATGATGGAAATTCCATGTTCATCGTATGTAATCGCATCCACAGGACAGCTGTATTTACAGGGACGTTTTAAGTGTGCAATGGCATTATAGGGACAGGCCTGGGCACATTTTCCGCATTCCTTACATTTGGATGCGTCAATATGGGAACGGATTCTTCCTGCCTCGATAGCGCCAAACTTGCAGGCGTTGATACATGCCTTTCCAATACAATTCTGGCAGTTCTCTGTCACCGTATAACTGGAAATAGGACAGTCTTCACAGGCAGAACTGATTACCTGAATGATATTCCCATCATCCACTGCTCCCGGCGCTTTTCCTTCTGCCAGGCGCACCCGCTGACGGATGATTTCTCTTTCTTTGTAAATACAGCAGCGGAACTTAGGGGTAGGCCCTGGAATCAATTCCAGTGCAATGTGGTCTCTCTTGGCATCTAATTCCCCGGCGAATGCCAGCTTTGCCACTTCATAAAGTACATCATGTTTGATTCTAATCACATTTTCATCAGCATACATCGCATTTACCCTCGCTTTCTCTTTGTGAATATTTTAACACCCTACACTTTCTTCTTGCAAGAAAAATTTTACTTGTACCTGATAAAATACTTTCCATGGTATCTTCCCCCAGCAATGGAAAGATTTTTCTATAAGAGAAGGGACCCGGTTTGATACACCAAAACTGCAAAAATCCAGGCAGTCACAAGCTGAAATCCCAGCATTTTTAAAGTGAATTTCAAAGATCCCGTCTCCTTTTTTATGGTGCCTATAGTGGCTGCGCAAGGCACATAAAGCAGACAGAAAATCATCATGCAGTATGCATTCAGAGGTCCAAACCCCGCTTCTGCCAGCTGCTGTGTCAAAGACGCCATCCCTGCTGCAGAATTCACATTGCTGATCCCAAACAGCACGCAGAAACTGCTGACTACCACTTCTTTGGCAGAGATTCCTGAGATCAAGGCCACTCCCACCTGCCACATGCCTAAACCTGCCGGCGCTAAAATCGGTTCCATCCAGCGGCCCAGCACTGCGCCGAAACTTTCTGAGACATCAGTTACCATCCCATGAACTCCAAAATTTAAGACAAACCAGATAATAATAGAGGCAACAAAAATAGTGGTTCCTGCTTTTGTCAGATAGTCTTTTACCTTTTCCCAGACATAGATCCCAATAGTTCTGGCATTGGGCGTCTTATACTCTGGCAGTTCAATCAGCAGTGTGTGGTGTTCCATATGAGTTTCCACCCGATGAATGATCAGAGCAATCAAAATTGCAGTCACCATCCCGATCAGATACATGGACAAAGCCGCAAATATCGCATATTTTCCAAAAAACATATCCGCAAACAGCACATAAATAGGCAGTCTTGCGGAACAGGACATAAATGGCGTAATCAATATAGTCCTTCTCCGGTCTGACTCTTTTTCCAAAGCCCTTGCAGCCATAATAGCCGGAACGGTACAGCCGAATCCAAGTACCATCGGAAGAAATGCCTTTCCAGACAGTCCAAGATGTCCCATCAAACCGTCCATCACATAGGCGACCCTTGCCATATACCCGCTGTCTTCCAACAGGGCCAGCGCCAAAAACAAAATAAAAATATTGGGAAGAAAGGTCAGAATGCCTCCCACTCCTGCAATAATTCCATCTACGATCAAGGAGATCAGCCAGGAGGCCACATGGATCTGTTCCAGCAAATGCAGGACGCTTTGCGAAAGGAGGTCTAAGACAACCTCAAATCCTCCTTTCAGCAGATCTCCCACAAAAAAAGTCAAGAAAAACACCACTGCCATCACTCCGAAAAAGATAGGCATTCCCCAGATTGGATGGGTTAAAATCTCATCTACTTTATCGGTAAAGGCCGCTTTCTCTGATTTGTAGAATAAGGTATCTTCGATCACTTCTTCTATGTAATCATATTTCTGATTGATCATTTCTTTTTCATAACTTCTGTCCAGGACTTTTGGCAGGTCTACCGGATAAAGTTCTGTGATTTCCTCGTCCTGTTCCAGCAGTTTCATGGCATACCAGCGGACGCTTTCAGAAATCTGATATTTTAGCTTCAGCTCCTGTTCTAACTGCTGAATCTTCTCTTCGATTTCCTGACTGTATGTTACAATTTCCGGCTGATGCTTCTCTTCATAGTGATGTACCACTGCATGCATTAACACATCCAATCCGTTTCTCTTTCTGGCTGATACCGGCACCACCGGAATTCCGCCCAGCATTTCCGGCAGACGATGCAGGTCAATCTCCATTCCCCGCTCTTCCACAATGTCCATCATATTCAAGGCCAGAATCACCGGCTTTCCCAGTTCCAAAAGCTGCATGGTCAAGTAGAGATTCCGTTCCAACGCAGAGGCATCCACAATATTGATGATCACATCCACCTCATGTTCCATAATACACCGGCGGGAAACTTTCTCTTCTATAGAGTAAGAAGTCAGACTGTAAATTCCAGGCAGATCAATCAATTTCAACTTCTGTCCCTTATAAACAGTTTCCCCCTCTACTTTTTCCACCGTCACTCCCGGCCAGTTTGCCACTTTCAGATTTGCTCCAGTGTAAGCGTTAAACAAAGTGGTCTTCCCACAGTTGGGATTTCCTACAAATCCAACTCTAATTGTTTCCATCCGGCGCCTCCTCTCCTTCAGGATTTACCAGAATCCCTCTTGCAATATCTCTTCCCACTGCCCACCGGGTTCCACGTACTTTGATAATCAACGTTCCATTCTTTTTTCGATTCATCATGCGAAGTTTTGTGCCGCTGTTGATCCCCAGGGCCTCTAACCGCCGCATAATTGTCTCTTCGATAGAAACATCTGTTACGGTATAAGTCTGATTCACTTTTCCATCTAATATTGTCATCTTTGTTCCTCGCTCTCTTATCTTGCTCAAATCTAAGTCAATGTCTAAACTATTAGCATTATACTCTAAATGATAATGATTATCAATAGCGATGTGGTTCTTCCATTGTATATTTTTATAGAACAAAGGAAAACAGTCCATATCCGTCTCTCAAGTCCCTCATTCACAAAAGACTTGGTTCCTCTATGTGCCGTGCTCAGCCCACAAAATAAAATGTAAGAAAAAAAGAGTCCCTGCAGAACTCTTTTTTTCTTACATTTTATTTTTATACTTTTTAATCACTCAACAGTCTTGTCACACAGATGGGGCTGCGGTAAAATGCATTGGAAATCTTGATTCCAGTTTTAGCAGAACTTGCATGTACGATCTGACCATTGCCGATATACATTGCCACGTGGTTGATACCGCCGCCATTGCCATAGAAGAACAGGTCTCCTGGTTTTGCATCGGAAGCATTGATCCTTGTTCCATATCCTGACTGTGCGCTGGAAGAATGAGGCAGATAAATTCCATATTTCTCATAGATCCGCATGGTAAATCCAGAACAATCCACGCCATTAGTCAGACTTGTCCCGCCCCAGACATAACGGTTTCCGACAAACTGACAAGCATATTGAATCATATCGACACGAACATCAGATACCCCCTCTCCGTAACGGATCTCTGTCATAGTCATTGCCTTGGGAAGCTGTTCCGATAATTCTACATATTCTCTGGCCACATAACATTCATCCCCATCTACATCTACTTTCAGCCATCCGCCCTGGTTCTCTAATACCTGCAGTTCCTCTCCTTCTGCAATCATTGCCCAGATAGAACAATCTGTATTAGGTTCTACCCTTGCGTTCAAGGTCTGTGTCACAGAAGTCGCCACAATAGATTTTACTTCATTTGCTCTGTCTTCTGCAGGGCCTCCGGTAAGCAGGAACTGGCCTTTGACATATCCGGTCACCTTACCAGACTGGATCTGATACCATTCTCCCTCTGTAGATAAAATCTCACATCCAGCGTCTACCGGCAGTTTTCCCACCAGATCGTATTCCTCTCCGGCGCCTTCCCGGATATTCAGATGATTCTCTACATTTGCAATTCCAAGATTTGTGTAACCGCATATCGACTGTGCTGCAGGCGCGCTTTCCTCTGTCTCTTCCGCTGCGGCAGCACTTTTTGAATTTTCTTTCTCAGCCTCAGAATTCTCCGTTTTTCCTTCTTCTTTTTTAGAATTTTCTTCTGATTTTTCTTTCTTCTCTTTTTGCTTAGTCTCTTTTTTATCTTCTTTTTTCTCCGCTGTATCGGAAGACTCTTTCGTCTCTGTATTTTCCTCTGTATCTACAAGACTTTCATTTAACATAGCTGTAACGCCAGCCTCCACATTGCTGGATGCTTCCACCGGCATCTGAACCATTCCAAACATCATTGCTCCTGCCAGACATGCCGCCATTGCTTTTCTAAATTCGTTTTTCATTTCTTACCTCCCAGACCCACTTGATATCTTCTGTTGTATTTATAGAAAAAGTCCGAAGACAAAACTCTCATAAACTTCTTCATTACGCTGAAAAACAGTAGAAAATACTCTACTGTTTTATAGCTTTTCTATCTGCAATTATATCAACGAAAAATTACGTTGTCAAGATTCCTGTAATATTTATGTAATATTTGTACAATTTCACAGTCCTTATTAACGTTCTTTCTTTTTCAAGTGTCAGTTATCAACAAAACATATTTTTCCACTTTTACCGCTCTGGTTCTTTTTCTTCTGGATCTTTATCCAGAATAGAAAAGGCAATGTTTGTGGCATGATCTGCCACACGTTCTAGTCCAGTTACCATATCGGTAAAAATAATGCCTGACATGGGAGAGCATTTCCCTTTGGCCATCCGGCGCACATGATTCTCGTGCAGCTCTCGTTCCATATGGTCGATATCATTCTCAAGTTCTAAGATATCCGGCAGATTTTTCTCGTCTGTGTTCACAAACATTTCCATAGCTTTTTCGAAGATCAGCATTGTCTTCTGATGCATCTCCTGAACTTCCTTTGCGCCCTTCTTGGTAAAGTCCAGATTTTCCTCTCTGCATTTTACTGCATAATCTGCAATATTTTCTGCATGGTCGCCAATCCGTTCAATATCGCTTACCACATGGAAGAGACCGCCGATTCGTTTGGCGTCCACAACAGGAAGCTGCAGCTGGTTGATTTTTACCAGATAATCCGTCAATTCGTGGCTCAAGAAATCAATCTGTTTCTCTGTCTCATAGACTCTGGAGATCTTTTCTTCATCTCCGTCAAAAAAACCTTCCATGGCCAGCCTCAGGTTTCTGCTTGCCAGAGCGCCCATTCGTTCAATCTCCTGGGTAGTTTCCACCACTGCAGTGGAAGGGGAGAAAATATTCTGTTTTCCAATGTAGAGAAGCTGATATCCTTCGCTCTCTTTGTCGTCTCCAGGTATCATCTTTCTGGCCAAGGCCACAAACTGGGCGGAGAGGGGCAGGAACATAATGGTCTGGAAGATCTTAAACAAGGAATCTGCATTTGCCACGCAGCGTCCCACATCAGATCCGGAAATATGTAAGATAAAGGATTCAAACTGCTGCATTCCAAATGCCAGAAGAAGTCCGATAATCACCATACCAAATACGTTAAACATCACATGGATCAACGCCGCCCGCTTGGCCTCTTTCTTAGCGTCCAGACTGGCCAGCACAGCCGGCGTACAAGAACCAATATTACAGCCCAGCACCACATAGAAACAAACAGAAAGCTCCACCAGACCCTGGCTCGCCATCAGCAGCAGGATACTGACTGTCACAGAGGAACTCTGAACAATCACAGTGATCACAGTTCCTAAAAGAATTCCAAGCAGAGGATTGTCCAGGCTTCCCAGAATATTCAGTACATTCTGGTATTCCTTCAGACCAGACATGGAATCCTTCATCATACTGATTCCCATAAACAAAGCGCCGAATCCTAAAATTACTTCTCCCACTTTTTTTACCATGGGCCGCTTTCCAAACATCATGAAAACTGCTCCCACAAACAAGATAAACGGCGCGACTCCCGTTAAGTTAAAAGCGACAAGCTGTGAGGTAATGGTAGTACCGATATTGGCTCCGAAAATAATCCCCACTGACTGAGCCAGCGACATAATCCCGGCATTTACGAAACTGACCACCATAACCGTAGTGGCTCCCGACGACTGAATAATGGCGGTAAACAAGGCTCCAAACAGTACCGCAACAATTTTATTTTTCGTCATTGCCTCCAAAATTGATCTAAGCCTTGCTCCTGCTGCTTTCTGCAGACCCTGGCTCATAAAATTCATACCAAATAAAAATAGTCCCAAGCCTCCAAGCAATGTTAATATTAATTCCATCCTATTCTCCCTTTATCCCTGCAGGCAAATCTGACTTTGCCGCCGCTTCCTCTCTGGTACCAAAATAGTTTCTTCCGTATTGTATATCCTGTTTCATCTGCCTCTTCAAGGCTTCTAAGGAATCAAATTTTCGTTCTTCCCGTACCCGGCTTAAAAAGCTCACTTTTACTTCTGCTCCGTACATATTCTCCGTCACATCAAAGAGATGAGTTTCCACCCCCACTGGATTTTCCCCTTCAATGGTGGGCTTACAGCCCACATTGGTGATTCCCGGATACTTCTTTCCTTGATACTCCGTCTCAGTCACATATACGCCAAAAGGAGGCAGCAGTTTGTCCCTTGGCGGAATCAGATTGATGGTTGGGATTCCCAAAACTGCTTTGCCGATTTTCTTTCCCTGAAGGATTCTGCCTTCCACAAAAAATTCATATCCCAGCAGTTCATTGGCCTTTTCCATATGTCCGGCAGCAATTTCCTCCCGGATATACGTACTGCTGATGTCTCTGCCTGCTTCCTGCATCTTTTCTATCACCTTCACCTCATATCCATACCTGTCTGCATATTCTAACAGCATCCGGTAATCCCCCCGGCGTTTATGTCCAAACCGAAAATCTGTTCCTACTACCAGATATTTCACATGCAGCCTAGTCACAATGGTCTCAATAAACTTTTCCGGTTCCATAGATCTGATCTCTGGGGTAAAAGGACACTCAATCAGGTAATCAATTCCCACGCTCTCAAAGAGCTGTTCCTTTTCCTGGTTGGTGGTAAGCACCTGAGCCTGTACATTCTGAATCTGTTCTCTGGGAGGAATGTCAAAGGTAAAGATCACTGCTTTCAGGTCTTCTCTCTCTCTTTTTTTCTCCTCCATATACGCCATCAAAAGTTCATGTCCCCGGTGCAGTCCATCAAATTTGCCAAGTGACAATACCGTTGGTTCTTTTATTTCAAATGTGATACTCTGCTTTATGTATTCCATTTTTCTGTCCCTACTTTTCATCGTTTCGTTACATGATCAGCCTGAACATCTCCAGGCTTCCTCAGCAGATTCCATTTAAGGATCATCCATAAAAATCTTGATGGGTCTGAGATCTTTTCTCTCTTTCTCCCACTGATAAATCCCTGCAAACAGCTGGTTTTCATCGTAGATCCGAAGCCAGCCTTCTTCGTACTCCTGTTTCCATTCCTGCATCCATTCCCTTTTCAAAGGATTGCCGTTGGATAGCAGTTTGAAATACTTTGGTTTTACCAACAACGCTGGATACTGCTGAAAAACGCAGTCTGTATTCTGTATGAATCCCTGCAGATCTTCCTTCGACAGCTCCGCTCTTGCCAGACTTTCTATTTCCCGCTGTTTTCTCTCCCTGGCCTCTAAGGCCAGCTTTTCAATTTCTTCTAGTTTCCTTGCATCTTTTAACTCAAATCCAGCCACTCTGGTGCGTAGCAGAGATTCCATGCATCCGCCGCATTTTAATTCTTTCCCGATATCATGACATAAGGTGCGGATATAAGTCCCCTTGGAACAATGTACCTGCATCTTCACTCTCGGCAGCGCAGTTTCCTGAATCTGAATAGAAAAAATCTGTATCTCTCTGGGCTTTCGCTCCACCTCAATTCCCGCTCTGGCCAGATCACAGAGTTTCTTTCCATTTACTTTCAGTGCAGAGTACATAGGAGGAATCTGCTGGCAGCTTCCCACAAACTGCTGGATGGTTTCCCACACTTGTTCTTTAGAACAGCTCACTTCCCCCTCTTCCAGTACAGTTCCTGTCACATCCTGCGTATCTGTAACTTTTCCTAACAGCAGTACCGTCTCATACACCTTGTCCTTTTCTGCCAGAAGATCGCAGACTTTTGTTGCCTTTCCCAGACAGACCGGCAGTACCCCTTCCGCATCTGGGTCTAAAGTCCCTGTGTGGCCGATTTTTCTCTGTCCCAGGATCCCCCTGAGTTTTGCCACCACATCATGAGAAGTATAACCCTTTTCTTTGTATACATTGAGAATTCCATTGATCATAGATCTAACGCTCCCTGCAATTGTTCTCTGATATCTTCGCAGAGCTGACGGATAACCTCTTGGCTGCCGCCTTCCATCGTTGCCCCGGCCGCCCGCACATGACCGCCTCCTCTGTGCTTCATGGCAATTTCCGCTACATTTACTTTCCCATTGGAACGCATGCTGATCTTCCAAGAACCATCTTCATTTTCATACAAAAAAACTGCGGCTTCCACTCCTTTTGTCACCCGAAGCTGGCTGACGATCCCGTCCAGATGTTTGGGAAGCACCTCATACTTTTTCATCTCTTCCCTGGTAATGCTTGTGGCAATCACCTGATCTTCTAAATATCTCTGGCTATTCAAAAGAGCCTGTCCCAAGATCTTATTCTGTGCGAAAGTTTTCGTATAAAAAGTATCATCCACAATCTTCGTGAAATTGATTCCTTTTTCCATCAAAATGCCTGCTGTGTTCATGGTCTTTGCCGTGGTGGAAGAATACTGAAATACGCCGGTATCATGGACCATGCCTACATAGATGCATTCTGCAATCTCCTTTGTGATTCTCTCTTCTTCCATCAGTTCAAAGATCAGCTCTGAGGTGGAACTGGTCTCTGGAAAAATATAATTCTCATCTGCAAAATTGTGATTGCTCACATGATGGTCAATACAAATCGTCTTTTTTGCTGTGTGAAAATACTTCACCGCATCCCCCAGCCGCTCTGTGTCTCCACAGTCCTGCACAATACAAAGATCATAGATTTTATCACTTTTACAGTCGTGCTGAATCCGATCTGCGTGCGTTAAAAATTTGAAAATATTTGGTATCGGCTCTAAGTATACCTCTGCCTCAATTTCTGGAAACCAGGTGGTAATATAGTTGTAAGTTGCCAGGCAGGAGCCTACACAGTCGCCGTCCGGCCTTACATGTCCGGCAATGGCAACTGTCTTCACCTGGGCCAACTGGGATGCTAAGTCTTTCATATCAATTCTCTCCCTGTCTGTTTACATCATCAATTAATTTTGACATATTGACGCCATATTCAATGGATTGATCCAGCACAAAACGAATCTCCGGCGTATTTCTGAGATTGATGTTTTTGGCAAGTCTGCTGCGGATATACCCTTCTGCACTTTTTAATCCTGCCAGGGTATCTTCCTGGGATTTCTGATCTCCCAAAACGCTGATGTAAGCCTTACAGCTTTTCAGATCAGGCGCCACTTCCACTGCCACCACAGAGGTCATGGGATTGACTCTGGGATCTTTCATCTCTCCCCGGATGATATTGCTCAATTCCCGCAGCACTTCCCCATTGATCCTTGTATTTTTAATACTGTTTTTTCTCATATTCTGCCTTTCTAGCGCGGCACTTCTACCATGATATAGGATTCCACAATATCCATCTCCTGAATATCATTGAAGCCTTCAAATACCAGACCGCATTCATATCCTGCCTTTACTTCTTTCACGTCATCTTTGAAACGTTTCAGGGATGCCAGATCACCTTCGAAGATCTGCTCTCCTTCTCTGGAAATCCGCACCTTGCATCCACGCTGGAACACACCGTCTAATACATAAGAACCGGCAATATTTCCCACACCGGAAGCTTTAAAGATCTGGCGCACCTCTGCGTGACCCAGTACTTTTTCCTCAAATACAGGATCTAGCATACCTTTCATGGCCGCCTGCACATCTTCAATGGCATTGTAGATCACCTTGTACAGACGCATATCTACCCCTTCCCGTTCTGCAGTCGCTTTTGCAGTAGCGTCCGGCCGTACATTAAATCCAATGATAATGGCATTGGAGGCAGAAGCAAGGCTCACATCAGATTCATTGATGGCGCCTACGCCTCCATGGATCACTTTTACCACAACTTCTTCGTTGGATAATTTTACCAAACTCTGTTTTACTGCTTCCACAGAACCCTGCACGTCTGCTTTTACAATAATCGGAAGCTCTTTTACGTTTCCAGACTGAATCTGAGAGAACAGATCATCCAAAGACATTCTGGACTTAGTATCCTCTAACATCTTTTCGCGTCCCTCAGAGATAAAGGTATCTGCAAAACTCTTGGCTTCTTTTTCAGAGTCCGTACATACAAAGATTTCCCCAGCATTGGGCACATTATTCAAGCCTAATATTTCCACTGGAGTAGAAGGCCCTGCCTCTTTCACTCTTCTTCCCTTATCGTCAATCATAGCTCTTACTTTTCCGTAACAGCTTCCGCAGGCCACTGGCTGACCTACCTTTAAAGTTCCCTTCTGTACCAAAATAGTGGCCACAGAACCTCTTCCTTTATCTAACTGGGCTTCAATGACAAGTCCCCTTGCATTCCGTTTTGGATTGGCCTTCAGCTCGCAGATCTCTGCAGTCAGAAGCACCATCTCCAGCAAAGTGTCAATTCCTTCGTGAGAATGGGCAGATACGGGAACAAAAATAGTACTTCCGCCCCAATCCTCTGGAATCAATTCATACTCTGCCAATTCCTGTTTTACACGCTCAATATTAGCGCTTGGTTTATCAATTTTATTGATGGCCACAATAATCTCTACGCCAGCCGCTTTGGCATGGCTGATCGCTTCCACGGTCTGAGGCATCACACCGTCGTCTGCCGCTACCACCAGGATTGCAATATCTGTGGCATTAGCTCCCCGCATACGCATGGCTGTGAAGGCTTCATGTCCTGGAGTATCCAAAAATGTGATCTTTTCTCCATTGCATTCCACCATATAAGCGCCGATATGCTGAGTAATACCGCCAGCTTCCCGGTCGATCACATGAGTGTCCCGGATCGCGTCCAAAAGAGAGGTTTTTCCATGGTCAACGTGGCCCATTACGCAGACTACCGGCGGACGTTTTACCTGAACAGACACATCCTCTTCTTCCTCTTTCAGCAGCTCTGCAATCACGTCAATTTTTTCTTCCTGCTCACAGATGCAGTTGAACTCTAATGCGATTTCCTCGGCTGCCGTAAAATCAATCTCGCTGTTTACTGTTACCATAGTTCCCTGCAGGAATAACTTTTTGATAATAGCGGAAGCCTGGATCTTCATTCGGTCTGCCAATTCTTTAATGGTAAGTTTCTCCGGCAGCGTAATGGTCTTGATGGTCTCTTCCTCTTTTTGCTGCTGATGCTGAGGCTGTTGATGTTTCTTGCCTCTGGTTTTCTTCTCTAAGTTATCAAAACGTTCTTTTTTCTTACCCATCAGCTCTTTTTCATGGCGCTGATTATTCCCTTTTCGATTTTCCCGCTCTCTGCTCTCTTTTCCTCTGGTCTCCTCCATGGATGCAGAAGGTGTGCTCTGATTCAGCTTATTAATCTCCTGCTCAAAACGGTTTCTCTGACCAGGGCGCCCATTCTGCGAAGAACGGTTATTCCGGTCTCCCTGAGGTCTGTTTCCTCTCTCGTTCCGATCTCCCTGAGGTCTGTTCCCTCTCTCATTCCGATCTCCCTGAGGTCTGTTTCCTCTCTCGTTCCGGTCTCCCTGGAATCTGCCGCCTCTCTCATTCCGATCTCCCTGAGGTCTGTTTCCTCTCTCATTCCGGTCTCCCTGAGGTCTGTTTCCTCTCTCATTTTGTGTATTTCCATTCCGGTCTCCCTGGGGTCTGCTGTTTCTTTCATTTTGCGCATTTCCAGGCCGGTCTCCCTGAGATCTGTTTCCTCTCTCGTTCCGGTCTCCCTGAGGTTTTCCAACACGTCTGGGAGCGGTTTTGCTGTTTTGGGGATTGAAGACTGCTGTGATACTGGATTTCTTTCTGGGACGTTCTGCCGCCTCCTCTTTTCCAGCTTCCTCTTTCCTTGTCTCTTTCGGAACAGATTCGGTCTTTTTACTCTCTTCTGTCTTTGCTGCCTCCGCTCCTTCTTTTTTCCCTGTTTCTTCCTTTTTTACAGAAAGATTTTCCTCTTTTTTAGGCTCTTCTTTCCTGTCCTTAACTGACTCTGACTTTGCATTTCCCGTCTCTGTCTTTTTCGGCGTCTCTGGTTTGGAAGCCTCTGCAGCTGCTCCTGCAAATCTTCCCTTCACCATATCAATCACTTCATCCTCAATGGCGCTGCTGGCCTTTTTATCAATATTTTTTCCCTTTAAAAACTCTATCACATCTTTGGATTGTATTTTCAATTCTTTTGCAATTTCATAAATTCTGACTTTTGCCATATGTTACTACCTCCGCTATTCCGTTTTGTCTGCTAATTTCAATTTTTCTACCAGGCTCTTGGCAAATCCCTCATCTAACACTGCCAGACTTGCCCGAAACTGTTTTCCAATGGCGTGACCCAACGCTTCTTTTGACTCATAAAGATACATTGGAACCTGGTAAAAGGAACACATATTCCGAAACATTTTTTTCGTATTTTCTGATGCCTCTGCAGATACCACCACAAGAAATGCCTGCCTGGATTTCACTGCCTTTTCTGTGGAAAACTCGCCGCTTGCTATCTTTCCTGCCTTTGCCGCCAATCCAAGCATAGACAATATCCTATCCTGCTGCAATCGTCTCCATCTCCTTTGTCAGATTTTCCATTACTTCTGCTGGTATGGCCACTTTCAAAGAACGCTCCAGTCCCTTCGTCTTCACCGCTTTTTTCAAACATTCTCCATTGGGGCAGATATAGGCTCCCCTGCCATTTTTCTTTCCAGTTACATCCAGCATAATCTCATCTTCCGCTGTCCGAATGATACGAAGCAATTCCTTCTTGCTTTTCATTTCTCCGCATCCTACACATTGGCGCATCGGAATCTTTTTACTCATCGCTCATACCCTCTTCCTGGTCTGATTTTTCTAACTCTCCCTCTTCACCATCCAGTTCTTCTTCGTATGCTCTGGCTTCCTCATAATCAGAATCTTCTTCGTATGCCTCATCTTCCTGATAATCAGAGTCTTCCTCGTATGCCTCGGCTTCTTGATAATCAGAGCCCTCTTCGTATGTCTCGGCTTCTTGATAATCAGAATCTTCCTCGTAATTCAGATCTTCCTCATATTCTGATTCCTCTTCATAGCTCAAACCCTCTTTATATTCTAATTCTGAGCCTTCCGCCTCCGGGGCTTCATATCCTTCTGCAAAGTCTTCCTCATACTCTTCGTACTCATTTTCATAATCCATAAAGTCCCCGGCTTCTCTGGCCTGAGTCTCGCTTTTGATGTCAATTTTAAATCCTGTCAGTCTTGCGGCAAGTCTTGCATTCTGTCCTTCTTTACCGATGGCCAAGGATAACTGATAATCTGGCACCACTACTTTTGCCGTCTTTTCTTCTGCGTCTGCAATCACAGAGATGACTTTTGCCGGACTCAGGGCATTCTCAATCAACATTGCCGCATTGTCGCTCCAGTTGATAATGTCGATTTTCTCTCCCCGAAGCTCGCTGACAATGGCATTTACTCTTGCTCCGTTCAGTCCCACGCAGGCTCCTACCGGGTCTACGTCTGGATCATTGCTCCACACTGCAATCTTGGTTCGGCTCCCTGCTTCTCTGGAAATGCTCTTAATCTCTACGATTCCTTCTTTTACCTCTGTCACTTCAGATTCAAACAACCGTTTGACCAGTTCCGGATGTGTTCTGGAAACCAGAATCTTAGGCCCTTTGGAGGTAGATTTTACTTCCAGAATGTAGAGTTTGATTCGCTCTGTAGGCTGGAATATCTCTCCTTTTACCTGCTCATTCTCACTTAAGATCGCATCCACTTTTCCCAGATTGATACTGATGTTCTTTCCCACATACCGCTGCACAATTCCAGTTACCACATCTTTTTCTTTTCCATAGTATTGATCAAACAATACTTTTCGCTCTTCTTCCCGAATTTTCTGTAAAATCACATTTTTGGCATTCTGTGTGGCAATACGTCCAAATTCCTTGGATTTCACCTCGACGTTCACGATATCTCCCACTTCATATTTCGAATCGATCATCTTGGCATTTCCAACGCTGATCTCCAATACGCTGTCTTCCACTTCCTCCACTACTGTTTTCTCTGCATATACATGGAATTCACAAGTCTCCGGATTAATATTGACTTTGATATTATCTGACTTGCCAAAATGATTCTTACATGCTGTAATCAGGGAATTTTCAATGGCCTCCAGCAGTGTATCTTTGCTGATGTCTTTTTCCTTCTCCAATATATTTAACGCTTCTAATAACTCATTGTTCATTTCTCTATCCTCCTGAATCGTGTTCTTAATTATCATCGCGATTTTCTTATGATCCTTATAGGGAATCCGAAGGAATCCTATCAGATTAAAAATCAAAAGCCAGACGGATCAATGCTATGTCTGCCTTTGCAAATGTCATTTCTCTCTGATCTTCCAACTCAATCGTTACCGTAGTTTCATCATATGACTTTAGGACGCCATAAAATTCTTTTTCTTTCTCTATGGCCCGGTAAGTTCTGATCTCCAATTCTTTTCCTAAACTTCTTGCATAGTCTTTCTCTTTTTTTAAAGGCCTTCCCAAACCTGGGGAGCTGACTTCAAAAATATAAGACTCCTCAATAAAATCCTGCTGGTCTAACAGATCGCTCATCCTGCGGCTTACAATTTCACAGTCGTCTACTGTAATTCCACCTTCTTTATCAATATAAGCTCTGAGATACCAGTTTCCGCCTTCTTTGACATACTCCACATCCACCAACTCAAACTGATGCTCTTCTATAATTGGAAGCAGCAGTTCTTCTGTCCGCTGCTCATACATTTCTCTTCTTGACACTTTCACACCTTCTTTCTCACCATTATCCAGAATACTTCGTAACAGTTCTGCCATCTCTTATGTCAAATACGAATCATGCATAAAATTGAGAGTGGACATCCGCCCACTCTCAAGTCTGATTTATCCTGTTATCATATTTATGATAGCACTTAACACTTCTAATTGCAAGAGAAAATGAAAATATTTCCACAAGAAGGGTAAAACCTTACTTTGCACTAGTCAACACAATACCAATACTCTTCATCCTTGACTTCCGTAATGGCCGGCGATAACCTCATTGCTAAATTGAATTTTTTTGAAAAATGTATTGATTTTTTTCAGGATATTCTATATAATACATTTACATATATATTTTTTATTAAAAAGTACGGTTTTCAATACTATTCTCTTTTACATGACCCCATGCAGGATACCCTGCTTTATTATTTATGCATAAAGTACGGTTTTCAGTACTATGTGCGATACAAGAAAGGAGAAATACAATGGAAAAAAACTATGTAATGGTAATTGACGAGGGGACAACTGGAACACGGGCATTAATTTTTGACAAGAAACTCAACATTATTTCTTCCAGCTATACGGAGTTCACTCAGTATACTCCGGCCCCGGACAAAGTGGAACATGATGCTATGGAAATCTATGACAAAAGTATTCAGATGTGCCGTCAGGCTATGGAGAAGGCTTCTATCACCGGTGAAGAAATTGCCTGCATCGGTATCACAAACCAGCGTAATACTTTTGTTCTGTGGGACAAAAACACTGGTCTTCCCATCCACAAAGCTATTGTATGGCAGGATGGCCGCTGCGGAGATATGGCTGAAAAACTGGCTGCTGAGCAGATCGGCAAAGATACTTTTTCTGCTACCGGCAAGAAACTCTGTACTTATCAGCCGGTACTTCCCATCCGCTGGCTGATGGACCGTGTAGACGGAATTGAAGGGCAGGTTAACTCCGGCGACGTTTTGTTTGGTTCTATTGACTGCTGGCTGATCTGGAAATTGACAGAAGGACGTACCCACGCCATCGCCAGCTCAAACGCTTCTTCCTTAGGCTGTTATGACTTAAATGAAAAAACCTGGTACCAGCCGATTTTTGACCATCTGCATGTACCAGTATCTATCTTCCCGAAAGTGCTCAATGATGCAGACGACTATGGTTTTACTTCTCTCTTTGGCGCTGAGATTCCCATTACCGGAGCCATTGCAGATCAGCAGTCTGCGCTCTTTTCAGAAAACTGTCGTATGGCAGGTTCTGCAAAGTGTACAAACGGAACTGGTACCTTTATGGATATCAACATCGGCTCCACCTTCAAACTTCCTCCAGATGGATTAGATACTTTGATTGCCTGGACACTGGACGGTGTGACACATTACTGTTATGAAGGAATGATCGCGGTTACCGGCTCTGCTGTTCAATGGCTCAGAGATGGCCTTGAGATGATCGACACCTCTGCTGAGACAGAGGAAATCGCATCCAGCGTTCCAGATACCAACGGCCTTTATTTTGTTCCCACGCTGGCAGGGCTGAACTGCCCAGAATACGATCCTTTTGCCCGCGGATTAATCGCAGGCGTCAGCCGTGGAACCACAAAAGCACATTTTGTCCGGGCTACTTTAGAAGGCATTGCTTTTTCCCTGGCCGACATTATGAAAGTTGTCAAAGAGAGAACCGGTATTTCTGTGAACAACCTGCAGATTGACGGAGGAGCTTCCAAAAACAATCTTCTTGCTCAGATGATTTCCGACTATACACAGGCTTCCGTATCTCGTCCAGACTCTGTGGAAGCTACCGCATTAGGCGGCGCTGAGATGGCTCTCATCGGCGCTGGTCTTGCCAAACCAGAAGATCTCACAGATATCATGGCGATTGAGAAAACTTTCACGCCAAAAATGGATGCTGCTTTAAGAGAAAAGAATTACAGAGGATGGGAATGCGCCAGAAAACGTGCTGGAAAATGGCTGTCTGAATGGAATTAATCTCTCAGGATTATTTTGATACATAGATGCCAGATCATGGCTCCTATCTCAAATATTTTATTAAAAACAAGAAGTGTACAAAACAAGGAATCGCCAGAACCGGCATTTACCGGAACTGGCGATTCCTTATCAGGGACTTTTTAAATCTCTTTAGAATTCTCGATTTGAATATAACTTTTTTGAGAGCAAAAATGAAACCAGTAAAATCAAGGCAGCGGCAAGAACAATACCGCCATTTACCAGAAACATATTTTCACTGGCATATTTCAGGGCATGAAAGATCAGATATTCATTTCCCGGTAAAGAAGAAATCATTACCCACCCACTATACAGTCCTGCAAACAGAGCAAGGGGTACAAACATCCCCCAAAACTTCCCTTTGCTATACCCCAATTTAAACAGAATGGGGAACATACAAAGATGAAAAACAGAAAACAGCAGACAGCTTATGGTCACAACGGGCAAGAACCATCTAACGGGACCGTAATAATGTGAAATCGAAAAACGGTCTGCCAGAACAGCCAGCGGAATACCTGTCGCTAACCCAGCCAGTCCCATGCAAATGGATAACACATATCTGCCCTTCACAACAGAAGAACGCTGGATTGGCAGTGTCAAATAAAGTTTGTTCAGATCCCCCTTTTCCTCTACCGCAAAAGTATTGATGGAAAAAAACAAGAACATAAAAACATTTGTTGGAACAACTAACAACGCCGAAACAAAACCCGCGGACAGCGAAATGACAGGGAGTAAAAAAGCCCGCAGATGAAAATATTTTATCGCTTTCCAATCAAGCAAAACCATTTGTTTCATCCTCTTTCTACCTCCTTGCTCATTCGTATCACAATATCATCCAGAGAAACTTTTTCCGTTATCACACTTGCGGGAAATCCTGCAATGTCTTTTATCTCAATCATCCCATCAAAACCACCTGAATGTTCACGTAATCCCAATATTTGTTTGCGTTTAGATGGGGGCAGATCCCCAGCGCCTCCTCGGACAAAACAATATTGATCTACCCATTCATCTTTTAAGCCGCTATATCTTATTTTCCCCTCTTTGATATAGGTAATATAATCAGCAATTTTCTCAAGATCACTGGTTATATGCGTAGAAAAAAATATGGTTCGATCTTCCTCTACCATGTAGTCCCGGAAAATCTCAAGTATTTCTTCACGTCCCACAGGATCAAGACCAGAAGTGGGTTCATCAAGTAATAGCAGCTTTGCGTCATGGGCCAATATGACGGCCATACCCAGTTTCATTTTCATGCCGCGGGACATTGTCTTATATTTCTGTTTTGGGTCAAGAGAAAACCGCTCTAAATATTGATGAAAGGCTGTGCTGCTCCATTTTTTATAGAAAGGACTCATAGCTTTTTCTATATCAACAGGCCTCCAGTCCTCTTGATAATATGGCTGTTCAAATAGAACGCCTATATCCTCTTTCAATGACGCTTCATCTGCAGGCCTGCCAAACAGACGGATACTGCCGCCATCTTTCATCGCCATACCTAAAATCAGTTTCAACGTAGTCGTTTTCCCTGCTCCGCTTTCCCCGATAAAGCCGCAGACAAAGCCATTGGGAACGGAAAAACTGATGTCATCCAGCAGAAAATTCTTATACTGTTTTCTAAGGTTGGACACTTCCATCACATTGTTCATTTTGTTCATTCCCCTGTCCTCTCAATCGTGTCTAGTATTTTATGAAGATCCTTTAACGATAAGCCGGCCAGCTTTCCATATTGAACCGCAGCAGACAAGGCTTTTTTTGCTTCCTTCAAATATTTGTCACGAATAAAAGCATCGTTGATTTTCTTTACATACACGCCCTTTCCAGGCATTGTCTGGACAAACCCCTCTAATTCCAGTTCACTGTACGCCCTGGTAGTAGTCACTAAACTCACCTGTAAATCACGGGCAAGCTGACGAAGTGATGGCAGCGGAGCATTTTCGGTCAAATCTCCCGACAAAATAGCTATCTTGATCTGCTCTTTAATCTGCTCGTAAATTGGTACTCCTGATTGGTTTGATATCACAATATTCATTCTCGTGTATTCCTTCGCTCAACTCTTGTCTTACTGTTCATGTATAGTAAGTACAGTATACCATGGAGATTGTCTTTTGTCAAACAAGAAGCCTTGTCATGTTAACACGACAAGGCTTCCTCTTATTACTAACTCCTATTCTAATGGCAGTAATGTTCCTGGATTCATGATTCCGTTAGGATCCAGCTGATCTTTGATCATTCTCATCAAAGGATAAGAACTTCCCAGTTCCTCTTTGATCTTGCGGACACGCACCTTACCGATGCCATGATGATGCGCAATAGTTCCGGTCTCATATTTCAGCACTTCGTTGCATACACCTTCCATCACTTGATAATGCTCTGCTGTTGCTTTCTCAGAATCCTGAATCTTTAGATTATATACAAAATAGATATTCGTTCCGTTGATATAGCTGTGGGAAACATGGCCTCCCAGCATAGTCAGGTTGGGGCATTTCTCTGGAAGAGCTGCCATTACGCTGTCATAGATTCCATGAATATCTGTCCAGTCTGCACATATCTCAATAGTAGCATAAGAAATATGGGTAGACTGATAATGCTCTCTCTCCTCCTGGGTTCCCACTGTAAAGCTCAGATTATTCCGGTTTACAAACCAATGCTCTACTGCCTTTGTTCCAATGTATTCTGCTCCGTGAGCCATGGCGATTTTATGAATGCTCTCTCCCGTTGCCTGTGCAATCTCTTTGGGACCCTCTGCACTGAAGAACATAAACGCCTGCTCATCTTTTAATTTCACGCTTCCATAATTGTGATCTACGTCTGGTTTATCGTACAGTCTTACTACAGAAGGTTTATAACCCTTTGCCATGATCTCCCGGATACAGTTTAATCCCTTATGGAAATTCTCTACGATATAGCCGCCGATCCACATATCATCTGGATAATAGGGGAAGAGTTTTACAGTAATCTCTGTCATGAAAGCCCAGGCTCCCTCACTTCCTAAGAAGAAATGACGCAGATCCGGACCTGCAGCCCTTCTCGGTGCATTTTTGATCCTTACAATCTCTCCATTCGGCAATACTGCTTCCAGTCCGCATACCATATCTTCAATTCCGCCATAATAAGTGGAAAACTGACCGATACTTCTGGTTGCCACCAGACCGCCCAGATGAGCCAGCGGAGAAGACTGAGGGCTGTGTCCTGTAGTCAGTCCCTTTTCATTTGCCATCTTTTCCAGATGGGCCAGAGGCATCCCGCACTCTACTGTAGCCATCATATTTTCCTCGTCCAGTTTAATCAGGCGGTTCATGGAAGAAGCGTCCACAATCATCGTCTTGTCATCAATAACAAGAAGCTGATCCTCTGAACTGCTGGCTCCTGTCCTTGCAATCACATGAATTTTATTTTGATTGCAATAAAGCAGTACTTCCCGGACTTCCTCTTTATTTTTTACATTCACAACACAAAGAGGCTGGTGGGGATTCTTATGTCCAAATGCCTTTTCATAATTGTGAACGGTTGCTCCTTCATTTTCAATGATGACCGCTTCTTCTGTGATCACCTGTTCTTCACCTAGCAGCTGAATCATGTCTTTGATTGTCTGTTCTCTCAGTTCCATTCTTTTTCCTCCTCTTTGAAGAGAGAATTAATAGTAGGATGGCTCCATCTTGCCTTGCATGACCTTTTCCTGAATAGCAGCCATCTCTGCAATATTGATATTGTTCTTTATTAATTCCTCTATTCCATAATCATCTTTATTTACAAGAACTACTGGCGTCATGATTGTTTCATCTAAGCCCAGATAGCTCAAACCCACACTTTTTTCCCTATAGATCCGATAATCTTCACAGTCGCTTCTCTGTACCACCATGTCTATTTCTCCCCGCGCAAAGGCATTGTAGGTTTCATGATAATACAAATACTTTTTCTCCACCTTCTTACCTTCGCAGATTAGATTTGACAGATATTTCTGTTCCAGCGCGCTCTCATAGATGCCGATGCTCATACCGTCTTCCACTCCCTGAAACCGCTCCGTATTATAGTAAACACTATAACCCAGATTATATTTACAATTTTTCAATTCCATTGCCAGCCGGATATTAGGGCACATTTCTTTTCCAATCTCATAGGCCAGCTTCGTTGTGATCACAAAATTGCATCTCCCTCTGTCTAGGGAAAGCAGGCGGTTCTTAACCGGCGTCATAAAAGAAAAATTAAAGGGAATCCCTTTTTGTTTCAGGACGATATTGGTTCCTGTAAGCAGACCGCTTAACGCACAGCTTGTGGAAACAGGAACACAGCCCAGCAATGGGTCCCAGTCTGTAAAGGTCCACAATTTCTCATAATTGATTTTTGACAAAAATGTTCCCTTAGGACCATATTTCTCCACTACCATACAGTCATTGTCCAGTAATGTTTTGATTGCAGTCTGAATCGTCCATCTGGAAAATCCGCAGCTTCTCTCATACTCTGCAATCGGAATCATCTTATCTCCCGGCTCTTTATTCACAATATCCCTTGCCATCATAATCGTTACCAGAGCATTTTTCTGGTAAAATAAATTCGCGTTCTGCATAATTCCTCCCACTTCGATCTTTTGTATTTTTACTCTTAAGTAAAATACTACCAGAATTATACAATTTTTCAAGGGACAAGTGCGTTATTCGATGGTAACAGTGCTTACAATGTCCACTCCTGTATGACAGACATCTTTTATAATCACATCTCCGCAGGAAACCGGAGCTTCCACAGCAGTCCGGTAAATTTCTTCTAAACATTCTGGAACCATCTTTTTGGGCACCTCTCCGCGGGAGATCACTGCCAGTCTCTTTTCTTCTCTGTTTGCAATTACTACAGTAGAAGTAATCATCCGCATAGGATTCAAATATTCGTTTTTCCCATGTGCTTCTCCCCGCTTACATCCATTCCCCTTTACTACTACCTCTCCATTTTCTTCCGATACGGCAAGCTGGCAGCTCAAGGGACATACAATACAGGTATACTCAGCCATTTTTTACACCTCCCTGACACAGACTGTAATGGTTCCTTCTCCACTGACAGGACTGTCTATGGCAACCATTTCTGGCGGTGCTCCATGCATAATCTGTTTAGAAGCCAGCACAACGCCATTTTGCATTACCTCCACCTTACTCTTTTTCAAAGGTTTGGTTACCCGCAGGAAGAAGGATACTTTCTCTTTGTCGCCCTGACTGACTTTCGATGGAACTACAAAGTTTACATTTTCGCCAGCAGCCACATGATTCCACTCTTTCCCTGCAGAACCCTCTCCCTTCAGATATGAGGCGGCGCCTCTTGCGGCAATCTCTCCAGACTGTGACACGTAATCCACTAAATCATAGACCACGCTTACATTTCCAGCCGCATAGATACCAGGAACATCTGTCATGAAATTTTCATCCAGAACCGGACCCTTTGTCTTTCCATCCAAAGTGATGCCTGCTCCTTTGGACAATTCGTTTTCTGGAATCAGTCCTACTGCAAGTACCAGCAGATCGCAAGATACATATTCCTCTGTTCCTTCTATCACATTGCGGTTTTCATCTAATTTTGCAATGGTCACGCCTTCGATGCGCTCTTTGCCGTGAATCTCATTGACTGTCGCCGACAAGGTCAGCGGAATATCATAATCATCCAGACATTGTACGATATTTCTGGTCAATCCTCCTGGAGAACTCATCACCTCGTACACGCCTTTGACATGGATTCCCTCCAAGGTCATTCTTCTTGCCATAATCAATCCGATATCTCCAGAGCCTAAGATCACTGCTTCCTTTCCTGGAAGATACCCTTCCATATTGATGAATCTCTGTACGCTTCCTGCTGTGTATACCCCGGCTGGCCGCTTGCCATACAAAGATACCTGGCTTGCAGTTCTCTCCCTGCATCCCATGGCCTCCACAATGGCTCCACAGGAAATATGCAGCATTCCATGTTTCTTACCGCAGGCATAAATTTCCCGATCAGCAGTCATCTCAATGACCATTGTCTCTAAAAACACCTGGATATCCGTCTCTTTTACCTGATCAATAAACCGTTGGGCATATTCTGTTCCTGCCAGCCTTTCGCCAAAGCGATGGAGACCGAAACCATCATGGATACACTGCTGCAGAATGCCTCCTAGTTTTTTATCTCTCTCGATAATAACAACTTTTTCCACGCCCTGGCGTTTTGCTTCTAAGGCAGCGGCCATTCCGGCCGGTCCTCCCCCGATTACGGCCAGATCTACTTTCATCTTCTCCATAAAATCACCGTCCTTTCTCTGCTTCTTTTCTATTCTTTTCCAGAAGAATCGGCGAATCTTCTCCCCGCAGATGGATATCGGTCCACTCTGTTCCAAATTCTCTGGCCAAAAGTTCGATTACTTTGATCTGGCAGAAACCGCCCTGGCATCTTCCCATGCCGGCTCTGGTCCGATGTTTGATGGCGTCCACAGACCGAGGCGGCACCGGGCTTCGCATAGCGTCTAAAATTTCTCCTTCTGAGATCTGTTCACATCGGCAGATAATGTTTCCATAACGAGGATCCTTTTTTATCAATTTATCCTGTTCCTCATGGCTTAACTTATGGAAACAGACGCCTGCTTTCCGCTCTGCCACAAAATCTGCTTTCGGTATCAGATTTTTCCCTTTCTTTCTATAGTCGTCTGTCACAATCCTCACCACCCGTTTGGCGATAGCTGGAGCAGACGCCAGTCCGGGAGATTGAATAGCTGCAACATGGATAAAGCCCTCTGTAATCTCCGACATTTCCACAATGAAGTCTTCCTTAAAATCTGCCGGCCTCACCCCTGCAAAAATACGGATTGTATCGGCACTGGTAATATTAGGATCCTGATTGCAGGTCATTGTATAATCCAGATCTTTTTTGGTTGTGCTGTTGTCCTCTTTATCGGGAACTTCCATTGCAGAAGGACCTAATAACAGGTTCATATGAGGAGTGGGATGCATTCCGCCTCCTTTTGACTCCACATTTTTCCCTTTATGGTATTCTGGCGTAAGCTGGGATACCAGTCTTGGATAAGAGGGTTTTTTTGCCTTATCCATAATGACGATGGTTCCTTTTCTGCCATGAATGGTATAAAACTGATCTCCTGCCATTTTAGCAATATCGTCTGCATAGACACCTGCTGCATTAATCACATAAGGCGCCTGGATAATGCCTTGACTGGTCACTATGCCAGTTGTCTTTCCATCCTCTGTGAGTACATCTCCCACTTCGCATCCAAAGAGAAATTCCACGCCATTTACAGTGGCATTCTCTGCAAGGGCAACACAGGTTTCATAAGGTTCTATCTGCCGCTGAGTAGGCAGCCAGAGTGCTGCATAGATCGGGACATTGGTTTTTGCCAGCCCTGGCTCCAGTTCTCTCGTTTCTTCCGGGGTCAGTATTTTTGCCCCTTCCACATCGTTTCTAAGGGCCGTCTCATACCTCTTTTTCAATTCTGGCATCTGGCTTTCTTCCTGAATAATCTGAAGGGCGCCGCAGTCTAACACATTCAAGTGCAGTTCTTTTTCCCATCTTCGATATCCTCGATTGCCTTCCACATTCAACCTTGTTTTCAAAGTTCCTGACTTACACTCCTGTCCGTGATGAATACAGCCATTGTTGGCTCTGGAAGCTCCAGAAGCCACGTCATTTCCTCGTTCTACTACCACAATGTTCAATGGATATCTGGACAGTTCCCGTGCCACGCCGCAGCCGCTGATACCGGCTCCTATAATCACCACATCCGCCTTTCGGATTACACCGATTTTCTCTCCAGATTCCCGGAAAGGCTCGTAATCTCTCCTTGGGATCGTAACTCCCTTTGCAGTCATTTCACTGACTACATTCCGCACGCCCTCCACTGCCGCTGCTTTATGGCCGATCTGGATCAGCGTATTCCAGTCAGAACATTCTCCCCGCAAGGTTACAATATTCCTTTCATCTATGCTGGGAGAAATATTTTCATCTGGAAAACTTTCAGAGAGCATCTGCTTTACCATGTCCAAAACCATACCATCCACTCCTTTCTCTCTTATGTTGTTCTATAGTACGGAATAAATTACTTTACTGGCAAAAAAAAGAAAATTACCCACATTAACAGGATTCTCCGCCTGCAGCGGACTGCTTCTCACCTATGTTTTTTATCCCTAAAGCCCTCTTTCTTCTGCATTTAAGGTTTAATGTAATTTATTCCGTACATTATTGACATATTTATAATACCACTATTCAAAACTTTTGTCAATATGTTTGACAGTGCCCAACCTGGATGTTATGATATCCTTAAAGTACGGAATAAATTAATTTAACAGAAAGGAGGCCTTTTTTTGAAACAAATTCTTGTATGTTTTAAAATGGTAACCGACTATGAACAAATTCTTCCAAATGATTGGGACGATTTCGCCCCAGATGGGGATGGCTTTGACTATGTGCGCCAGATTATAAATTGTTTTGATGAGTCTGCCCTGGAACTGGCTCTTTGCATGAAGGAAGATTTTACCCAGTATGGCCATGAGGTACACCTCACTGCACTGACCGTCACAGAAGACCCCGACTCTTCTTTCTTCAAAACTTTGTCCGCTGTAGGATTTGACAGAGTGGTACGTCTTGCTCCCTCTTCCAAAGGCAGTTTTTCTCCTATGTCCACTGCAGATGATATCCTGTCTTTTCTTCACCAGGAATCCACAGTATATGATATACTTTTATTTGGACAGCAGGCCGCCCCTTTCAACAGTGGGCAGATTCCTTATTTTGTGGCCCAGAGTTTGAAAATTCCAGCAATTCCTAATGTGATATCACTGAAAGCAGAACCTCAATTTCTCACTGCGGTCTCACAAAAAAAGGACCGATTGCTGACTTATCAGCTCTCCGCTCCCGCTCTTTATCTGATCGGAAACTGTAAAGGAACGTATCTGCGGATCCCGACTCTTCGGGAAAAAATGTCTGCATCCAAAAAAGAATACCCTTGCTATCAATTTTCCACTCCAAAACACCAGGCTTCTTCGCCAAAAAAACTGCTCCGAAACCAGTCTGAACGCAAGCCAGTCTTGTACAAAGATTTAAGTTCAAAAGAAGCCGCTCAAAAGATCCTGGATCTCATCGAAAAGGAGGATTTATGCAGACACAGAGAACTCTAAAGATCGCCCTCGTCGATTATGAAAACAGCCCTCATATATCAGCTCTTTATTTTGAGGCTCAAAAACTTTCCTCGGCAGAAGCCAGCATTTTGTTTTTCCAGTTAACAGGAGACGAAGATACGCTGCCTTTCTTCTATATGGAATCGCTTTTGACTCTTTTTGAGGAAGAACTGCCAGATTTTCTTTTGTTTCCTCATACCGATTACGGATGTGAACTTGCTTCTCGTCTGGCTTATGAAAAACAGATTTCCTCTCTCACAGATATCAGGCAGATGGAACAGCTCAAGGACGAAACTATGCTGTACAAGCATATCTGCAATATGAACCTAACCGGCGTTTTTTCCACGGAAAACACCCCCTGTTGTCTTACCATAGCAGACCGGGAAGGGGACTTAGAAGATCGGTCCAAATCTGATTTCGCCAAGATTCTGCCCATATGTTTTGGAGAATCTGACGAAGCAGCATACAGACCTGCCGCCTCTGAGCCCTTTGTGGAAGAAAATCATCTGCCTCATGCCAAATTAATTTTAGCCTGCGGACGGGGCCTGAACAAAAAAGAAGAAATCTTGAGGCTTCAAGAAACCGCTCATATATTAGGCGGTGAAGTTGGATGTTCCCGGCCTGTATTTATGGATGGCCGCCTAGGCGCCCAGCATTTGATCGGAATGTCTGGACATCTATGCGCCCCTTGGCTTTGTCTTACCATCGGCGTATCCGGCGCGGCAGCCTTTTTGATCGGCATTCAGGAAAGTAAAAAAATAATTGCTGTCAACTCTGATGAAACTGCTCCTATTTTTTCCAACTGTGACATTGGAATTGTGGGAGACGGCAGCTTGATCTTGCAAGAATTGCAGCAACAATTGGAGGATATAGAACATGACAGAATGGAATGAAAGTTATAAAGATTATTTAAAAGATGAATCTGGCCTGGAAGGAACCTGTAAGAAAATCGCTTTTCCTGCCTCTCTTGACGAATTGAAAAGTTGTCTGCAGGAAAAGGGACAGTTTACCATCCAGGGAAGCAGAACCGGCATTATGGGAGGAGCTTCTCCTTTTCAGAAAGATGACAACCGCGACATGGTCATTCTCAACCTGACCCATCTTCAAAAAATCGGCGCTGTCTCTCCTCAGGAAGAAGGCTTCTTCATCACCGCAGAATCCGGCGCTCTTCTGCAAGACATTCAAGCCTGTCTGGGAAAAGAACATATGTTTTTCCCTGTGGAACCTACCGAAGAGACTGCCACCATCGGAGGAGCATTCGCCTGCAATGCAAAGGGTCTGACTTCCCTTAAATATGGCTCCTGCAGGGAACATGTGGTATCCCTTCAGGTTCTCACTCCAGATCACACTCTGCTTACGATTCCCCGAAATAAATACTTTTTCACAGAATCCGGCTGTCCTCTCCCAAAAGGCGGCTTTCTTCCCTGTCGTCCTCTTCTGGAAAAAAGAGACCGGATTCCGCTGCTTCCTCATGTAGGAATGGATCTGATTGATCTTTTTGCAGGCAGTGAAGGAACCTTGGGGGTCTTTGTCTCCCTGAAATTAAAGGCAGTCCCTATTCCTCCTGTCCGCTGGTCTTTGGTCTTTTTCTTCTCGGAGGAAACAGAAGCCATGGAATTCTCCCGCTCTCTTCAATCCCTGGAAGAGGAGGCTGAAAAAATCTTATCTGCTGAATTTTTTGACGCTTCCTCCCTTGCCCTTCTTCAGGAAGCCAGAGAAGAGCAGTCTGTCTTAAAAGCTCTTCCTGATTTTCCGCCGGAAACTTCCTGCGCTGTTCTGCTGGAAGCTGCCTCTGAGTCTGAAGAAAGCATAGAATCACTGCTCTTCTCCCTCTTAGAGCTTTTTCCTGATGAAGAGCGCACCTGGGCTTCTGATTCCAGCGTTGACAGAGAACGTTTTCGCTCCATGCGTCACTCTATTCCCGAAAAAATCAATCAACGGATTCATTCTGCCTCCAGCCTGGATCCTAGGATTCACAAACTGCCTCTGGACCTGTCGGGGCCTTCCTCACAGTTTTCAGAATATTTCCATATTTACCGGGAAGCCATCCGTGATTCTGGCATTTCCGCCACCATCTGCGGCCATATTTTAGAAAACCGTCTTCACGTTAACTTCCTGCCAAAAGATTACCAGGAATTTCAAAGGGCCCAAACCCTTATGGAACAGGTGACAGATAAAATCTTGAAGATGGGCGGCTGCCTCTGCGCTGAAAACGGCGTCGGAAAGATCAAACAGCCTCTTTTGCGGAAATATTTATCAGAAGAAGAATACCAGCTTCAGAAAACCATCAAAGAGTTCTTTGATCCCCAGCACAAACTCTGTATGGGAAATATTTTATTGGGATAACCACCATTACGTGATTATTCTTTTCGAATATTGGTGATAAATTACTTTGCTTAGAAAGTGATATTCATATATTCATAAATCAAAACCCCCGAAGGGCATTCCGGGGGTTTTATTCTGGACTTCATTCTGTGTTGCCGCTGTAAAACCGCCTTCCGCCGCTGTAAGCAGCAATACCGCCTTTTTCCGTTTAGGCAGTCTTTCAAAGGTACCTATCCTTTCGATTGCACAATGGGTCTGCCCGGTCAATGAATAATAGTAGATGGGGGAAGCAATTTTTATGCAAAAAAATACTGCAAACCATTACATTCATGGTTTCCAGCACTTTTCAGGGTTGGGCTATTCTTTTATAGAATAACAGCTCGTAGGGGAATCGAACCCCTGTTTCCGCCGTGAGAGGGCGGCGTCTTAACCGCTTGACCAACGAGCCTTATTGAGTATCTTGTATCCTAGAACTCAACAACAAATTTATTATACATGCTATTTTTAAAAAATGCAAGCATTATTTTAAATTTTTTTAAAATTTTTATCAGCATCTTTCTGCAAGAAGAATATGTTCCTTTAACAGAGATACTACCCTGCCCTTTAACAGTTTATTCTCCCAGTCTGGCTCCTCTCCTTCTGGAAGTAAAATCGCCGCCTTTACATATTCTTTGGTATGTCCAAGGAAATACTTTTTCTCTCCAAAGGAAACAATTTCTTCCATAAGGATCTCTATCTCCTTTTCTCTATACCAGTTCAGATATTCCTGGTTCATCTCTGCCAGATCTTCAAAAAGCACGTCGCTTCTGGCGGATTTGATCTCTTCTGGTATCTGATCCTTCCTCTGGGCGGCGGGGGTTCCTTTCCGCATAGAATATTTAAAAATGTGTATCTCAAAAAATCTGATCTCTTTTAAGAATTTTCTTGTGACCTCAAATTCTTCTGGCGTCTCACCTGGAAATCCTACAATCACATCTGTGGTAATGGCTGGATGAGAAAAATACCTGCGGATCAAGTTACAGCCCGCTCTGTATTCCTCACAGGTGTACTTCCGGTTCATTCTTTTTAAGGTATCATCACACCCGCTTTGCAGGGATAAGTGAAAATGAGGGCAGATTTTAGGCAGTTCTGACAATCCTTTTACAAATTCTTCTGTAATAATTTTAGGTTCTAAAGATCCGAAACGAATTCGGTCAATTCCCTCTACTTCATGTACCTGTCGAATCAGGCTCAACAGATTCACGTCTTTCTCCTGAGATTGTTCCTGAGGTTTAAAGTCTACGCCATAAGAGCTTAAATGAATTCCAGTCAATACAATTTCCCGATACCCATTTTGAGCCAAAGTCCGTACTTCCCAAAGGACGTCTTCTGGTTTCCGGCTCCGCACCCTGCCCCTGGCATATGGAATGATACAGTAACTGCAGAACTGATTACAGCCATCTTGTATTTTAATAAAAGCTCTGGTATGCTCTCCCGTACCAGTCACCTTTAGTTCTTCATATTCCTGATTCTGAGCGATATCTTCCACAGAACTCTCTTTTTCATATCTTCCTCTCTTTTCTTCTTCCCAAAAATGTTCCAGCAATTCTGCAAGTTCATGTTTCTTATTATTTCCAATCAGAAGATCAATGGCCTCATCTGCTCTGGCCTGCTCTTCCGAAGTCTGCACATAACACCCGGCCGCCACCACCACGCTGTCTGGATTTCTCTTTTTGGCCCGGTGAATCATCTGCCGGGATTTCCGATCTGCAATATTCGTTACAGAGCAAGTATTAATTACATAGACATCTGCCTGTTCCTCAAAAGGCACAATCTCATACCCTGCCTGTTCTAACATCTGGCGCATACTTTCTGTCTCATATGCATTGACTTTACACCCTAAATTGTGCAAAGCTGCTTTCCTTCTCATGTTTTCAAACCTCCTGGAATCTCCTAGAATCTCAATGGCAAACTGCCGAAAACCTATCTTTTTTTCTTCCTTAAATTGGTTATGGTGTTATTGACTTTTCCCTGGAAAGACGATAGTATATAGGAAAGATTTGCTAAATATTTCACGCAGCTATTTTGCAGCAATGCAACATCATTACATCTAATTAAGAAAGAATCCATAACACATAACAAATACAATCAGCACCATTTAAGGAGGATATGCACATGAAAACAGTACAGATTTCTTTAAATTCCATTGATAAGGTAAAGTCCTTTGTCAACTCGATCTCTCAATTTGATTATGATTTTGATCTGATTTCTGGAAGATACGTTATTGACGCCAAATCTATTATGGGTATTTTCAGTCTGGATCTCTCCAAACCAATTGATCTGGCTATCCACTCAGAATCAGATGTAGATGATATTATGGCGGCATTGGAGCCATACCTGGTTTAATCCAAATTTAAAAGTCACCCCACCCCCATGGCTTCATGGGGGTTTTTATTTCATATCTGCTTCCACTACAATCGTCTCTGCTGTCTCAATGGCTGCGTTTACCATCTCTTCAATCTGCTCTTGTAAATGGGTTTCTGAACGTCTGATCACCTTTAAATTTGGTTTTGTCACTGGATGCTTGGCCACAAATATGGTACAGCAATCCTCATAAGGCAGAATTGAAGTCTCATAGGTGCCGATCTTTTCTGAAACTGCAATAATCTCCTGTTTGTCAAAACCAATCAGAGGACGGTACACCGGAAGTTCACAGACTTCGTTGGTAGCCGCAAGGGACTGCATGGTCTGACTGGCCACCTGCCCGATACTTTCCCCGGTAATCAGCCCCAAAGAATTGGTTTCCTTTGCAAAATATTCTGCAATCCGCATCATGTAGCGCCGCATAATAATGGTCAGCTCCTCATGGGGACATTTTTCGTAAATATACATTTGAATATCTGTAAAGTTTACCACTTTAAGATAAATAGGCCCGGAATATTTCGCAACAATTTTCGCCAAATCCACCACCTTCTGTTTTGCCCGCTCACTGGTATAGGGGGGTGCATGGAAATACACTGCGTCGATCTTTACGCCCCGCTTAGCGATCATGTATCCTGCCACCGGGCTGTCAATTCCGCCTGACAGAAGAAGCATTCCCTTTCCATTGGTTCCTACAGGCATTCCTCCTGGACCTGGAATAATCTCTGAATAAATATTGATCTTTTTCCGGATCTCTACATTGATCATAAGTTCTGGTTCATGAAGATCTACTTTCATTTCCGGAAATGCTTCCAGAATACGTCCTCCCAGCTCTGCGCTCACTTCCATGGATGTTAAGGGATAACTCTTTTTCGCCCGTCTGGTGTTCACCTTAAAGGTTTTCTTTCGGTCTGGATACCTTGCCTCTAAGTAGGCGATCACATCTTTTGCAAGCTGGTCAAAACCTGCATCTTCCTGAAGCACCACTGGACAGATCCCCACAATTCCAAAAACATGCTGCAGATTTTCAATTGTCTCTTCGTAATCATACTCGGTGAGAGCCTCGATATAGATCCGTCCTTGTTCTTTGGTAATTAAGAATTCCCCTTCCACCGGTTTTAAGGCATATTTTATCTGGTGTACCAGCGCATCCTCAAACAGATGACGGTTCTTTCCTTTAATCCCAATCTCTCCATATTTTATCAAAAATGCTTTAAACATCTTACTTCCTTTCTGGCCCAAATATATGAACCCGCCTTACGACGCTTTTTCCTCAATGCCTGGTGTATTTCCGAAGCATAGGAACAATTTCCCTCAATGCATTCAGACAATAGGCCACTTCTTCTCTCGTATTCTCTGAACAAAAGCTGATGCGTATGGTGGACTCTAAATCCTCTTTTTTCACATGAATGGCCTGCAGCGCTGCGCTGGGAGCTGGTTTATTAGAGGCACAGGCGCTTCCTGCAGAGACATAGATCTGCCGGTCCTCTAATGCATGAAGCAGCACTTCGCTGCGCACACCGTCAACGGTAAGGCTGATAATATGAGGGGCGCTGTCCCGGCCGGTTCTCCCATTCACATGCGCCCAGGTTTCCTCTTGAATTCCTGCTAAAAATGTTTCTTTTAGTTCATATAAATGTTCCTGTTTTTCTGTAAAATCCTGATAAGCTTCCTTTGCTGCCTGTCCCATTCCGGCAATTCCCGGAACATTTTCTGTTCCAGACCGCATACCTCGCTGCTGCCCGCCCCCGTAAATCACCGGTCTGATCTTTGTCTTCTCTTTCACATACAAAAAGCCGGTTCCTTTGGGTCCATGAATCTTGTGACCGCTGACTGACATCAGATCAATCCCTATTTTCTTTGGATGAATCACATATTTTCCATATGCCTGGATCGCATCTACATGAAATAAAGTCTCCGGATTTTTCTCTTTTATGATCTTTGCCGCTTCCTCAATGGGTTCTACTGCTCCGATCTCATTATTTACATACATAATAGATACCAGAATCGTCTCCGGAGTCACTGCGTCTCTCAGTTGTTCTAAGGAGATCAATCCATCCCCATCCGTGTTGAGCCAGGTAACCGTAAATCCCTGTTCTTCCAGA
Organism: Lachnospiraceae bacterium; assembly: GCA_022792535.1. Lineage (GTDB taxonomy): Bacteria > Bacillota > Clostridia > Lachnospirales > Lachnospiraceae > Petralouisia. Next base: position 30,739 of record JAAWBG010000065.1, on the reverse strand, counting down.
TATCTCATCGGGGCCGCCACCGCCGGATGTTCCACCTTGGTCGTAATCAAATGCATACCTCTTCTTTTATTGGCCATGGCTGTTCCAATAATGGCCAGATTATTGGATTCCGTTCCTCCAGAAGTAAAGATAAGCTCCGAATCACGAATCTTTAATGTCCGGCAGATATGATTCTTAGCCTCTTTGATATAGTTTTCTCCATCTAATCCCTTTCGGTGCAGAGAAGAAGGATTCCCATAATCCTCAGACAATACCTGCAGCATCGCATCTCTTGCCTGATCACAGCAGCGGGTGGTGGCCGCATTATCAAAATATACTTCCATCTTTCTATCCTCCACGCAGGCTCCGTCAGTCCTCCAGCGCATAACCCAGCATGGCAAGCACCGCCAATCCTGCTGTCTCTGTGCGCAAAATCCGGTTTCCAAGAGAAATGATCTCCATATTCCCCTGAGCCGCTTCTATTTCTTTGGAAGCAAAGCCTCCTTCCGGGCCGATAAAAATCCCTATGGAAGCTCCCTTTTGTATTTTTTCAAAGACTTCCCTGGTATGAGCCATGCCCCGTTCCTGTTCATAAGGAAGCAAACGGACCTCCATCGACCCTGCATAAGCCGCCGCTTCCTGAAAGCTGCAGACTGCTCTAATCTCAGGAATCTTACTGCGCTTAGACTGTTTTGCCGCACTTTCCGCAATGGCCTGCCAGCGGGCGCGCTTATGCTCCGCCTTCTTGGCGTCTAACTTCACCACACAGTTCTGCATGGCCACTGGAACAATCTCTGACGCCCCAAGCTCCACTGCCTTCTGAATGATCCATTCCATTTTGTCTCCCTTAGGCAGTCCCTGAAACAATGTGATTCTAGCAGAGGGCTCCGTTCCCTCACATGGCTTTATAATATGCAGAAGGATCTGTTCCTGCTGGATGGCTCTAATCTCACACAGAAAATCTCTGCCCTCATTGTCACTGACACGCACCTGGGTCCCTGGATTCATGCGGAGAACATTTTTGATATGGTTTACATCACTGCCAATAATCGTTACTTTCCGGTCTTCTATCTGCTCCGGTTCCACAAAAAACTGAAACATCCCTTCCTCCATTTCTGATGCGTTAACTGGCGTCCTGCCTTTCTATGCCTTTTCTGCCAGATGTCTCTCTAACATTTGTTTGAAAAATGCTCTGGCGGATCAGTCTTTTTTTGCGGTGATGCTCACCCACTCGCCTTGACGGTTCACTTCCAGAATCCTCAGTCCTTCTGCCTGAATCGCCTTTTTTACCGCTTCTTCCTTAAAATCAATAATCCCGCTTGTGATATAGACGCCGCCTTGTTTCAGGCGCTTAGGCACCACAGGCGTCAAGGGAATAATGATATCAGCCAGAATATTTGCGACTATAATATCGTATCCCGTTCCTGTCTTTTTCTGAAATTCCTCATCATCAATGAGATTCCCCTGCCAGAATCTGCAGTTCTCCTCTGATAATTGATTTTCCCGGACATTTTCCATCGCTGCTGTAATACACGCTGGATCTATATCGGTTCCGGTCACACTTCCTGCGCCTAATTTGAGACAAACCAGAGAGAGGATTCCGCTTCCGCATCCCACATCTAGTACTTGATCCCCTGGTTTCATATGATGGCACAATTGACGGATACAAAGCTGGGTAGTCTCATGTTTCCCCGTTCCAAAAGAAGTTCCAGGGTCGATCTCAATCACACAGCGATATTTTTCTGTATCCTGCACAGTTTCCCAGCTTGGCTTAATCAAAATATCCTCTATCACAAAAGCCTTGAAATACTGCTTCCAGTTATTGATCCAGTCTTTTTCATCTGTCTCGCCCTGAAGGATCGTTCCTGCCCCAAGATCCACAAACTGCCGCATCTGTTCTAATTCTTCTTTTACCTGATCTAACAATTCCCCATGATCTTCTTCTGCATCCAGAAAAAAACTGATCTGGGCCTTTCCCTGATCTGGAGGCAGCTTTGGCAGAATATCAATAAACATTTTTTCTTTATCTTCAAAAGACAGAGGAATATTATCTTCAATCTGAACCCCTTCCACGCCAAGATCCGCCAGCATGCTGCTGATAAAATCTTCTGCCTGGGTGGTGGTCTGAATCGTATATTTTTTCCATTTCATCCCGCATTCTCCCATTGGCTTTTGCCATTTCTATCCTACATAATTCCTGTATCTTCCAGATGTTCCTCAAAGAAATTGTTCAGCTTAATCAATGGCGTACGGAACACTGTTCCAAAGAGGAAGAAGATTGGGAAATACACAAAAAGTTTCAGAAGGCTGATCACATAAGTATTTCCATAAAACCCTGCGATTGCCTCACGCATAGCGTTCATCCCATGAGTAAAAGGCAGAAATGGATTGATGGCGTTGAAAAAGCTGGGAGTTACTTCAATTGGAAAAGTTCCGCCTGCTCCTGCAACCTGAAGGACCAGCATAACCACAGCAATGGCCTTTCCCACATCTCCAAAGGTAATGGTCAGAGTGTAAATGACATTGGAGAACACAATTCCTGCAACTACGCCCACAAAAGTATACATCACTGGATGAAGGCATTGAATCTTCAGCCAATACAGATCACCCAGACAGATGATCACACTCTGTAAGATGGCAAAAATCATAAATATAAGATATCTTCCCATATACAGCTCAAAGGGCCGGTATTTGCTCACCTCTAAGGTTTCATCTTCCTTTGCCTTGCACTTTAAGATAGAAACCAGAACTAATCCTCCTACCCACATAGCAAGAATGGAATAAAAGGGCGATAATGCCGAACCATAATTTGCAATAGGATAGATTTTTTCTGTATTCAATTCTACTGGTGAAGACAGAAAACTTCCGATGGCTTCCGGGGTATTATCATATTCATCCAGATTGATGCCGAATTTTTCCATGATAAATTCTTTTACCCCGTCCACAATATTCTTATCTGCATCTGCCTGCAGTTTTAAAAGAATCTCTTTTACATTTTCCAAGTTTGTAATTCCGGCAGAAATCAATTCTTTGGAATTCTTCAATACTTCCGCTATGGAATCCATGGAAGTCCCTAAAGCATCCATGGCTGCGCCTGTACTATCAATGGTATCGCCTGCCAGAGGCGCCAAGGATTTCACAGAAGCAACACCGGAACGAATGGCCGCAAGTCTTGCGTTCATGTCAGACACCACTCCTGCGATCTCTGCCTGAACTGCATTCCGATAACTTTCCAGCGTACTCTGCATATTGCTTGCCGCTGCGTTCAGTTCGTTCTGCAATTGAGCCAGGGAAGCGGAAGCATCTTGATCCGTACTCAACAGCTGAATCGTCTGGTCAATCGCTGTCTCAGCTCCATTGAGAGAACTGTTGACCCCTTCCAGCCTTGCCACCAGATCTTTCACACTCTGCCTGCTGTACAGAAAAGAGTTTCCTTTTAGAATGTCAATCAAAGTGCCATTGATATTTTTAAGGGCTGTTATCTGGGTTTTCATGCTGTTCAAAGATGCAATTGCCGCAGGTTTATCCTCAGCAATCATCCGCTCTATATTCTGAAGACGTCCGATCAGACTATTCAAACTGTTGTTTGTTGCTTCCAGTACCGCATCATACATATTCGGCGCGCTGTCGGCAACTTGTTCCAGAGACTGGCTTTTCTGAAAATCTTCCTGACTGTTCTGAAGTCCTGCCAATGTCTCATCTGTGGTCTTTATGGTATTCCTCACAGAAGTCACCAAATGATCCAGCGCTTCCGAAGTTTCCTTAAAAGCCTCTATGGTGCTTACCAAGTTGTCAATCGAAACATTGAGATTGTTCAATGTCTCTATCGCCTTTTCTATGGAAACAATATTATCTGAAACTGACACATTTTCAAAGACTTTCTTGTTCAAAGTGTCCTCTGTCTCCGACACCCCTTCTGTAATCTTCTTAACCGTATCCCCCATCACGGTGACTGCCTGAGAGATGAAAGTCTCATTTACCTGCTGCTGGATAGCTCCTGCCCCCTTGTCTGTGATTTTAGGAGCAATCGCATTCTTTTTTTCATTTACATAATATTCTATCTGAGGGCGGGAAAGATCCTTCCGCAAAATACTGGACATATCATAACTAAAGTCCTCTGGTATGATCACCGCCGCATAGTATTTTCCACTTTTCACCCCTGCAACAGCCTGATCTGGGTCTGTAAATTTCCAGCCGATCTGATCATTTCCAGTAAGGCTCTCTATAATCTGTTTTCCGATATTCAATTCTACTCCCTGGATTGTGGTCCCTTTATCGGCATTGGCCACTGCTACTGCCAGATTATTGGTGCTTCCATAAGGATCCCAGCTTGCCTTGATATTAAACCAGGCGTACAGAGAGGGTAAGATCAACACTCCCACAGCCACAATGGCTGCAATGGGATTCATAAATATTTTTTTGAAATCATGTATCATGATTCCAAAAATTCTCCCTGTACTTTCTTTTGCAACACTCAAAAACTTTTTCATAAAAACTCCTTCTCCACTCTGCGTCCCCCAAAATTTCTGTTCCTTATCTCTTAAACTGATCTCTATGCAGTAAACTGTTTCTTCAAGGTATCGTAAGTTTTATTGATAATCTGAAGGGTTACCGTATCCCCTGCAAGATTATCCGGGTGATAGATCTTAATCAGTTCTTTGTATCTCTTTTTTAATGCAAGCTCATTACTGACCCCTGAAAAAAAGATCTCTGCTTCAAAACCATTTCCCAGAACCGTATAAGATCGATACCTGCTGGCTTCCCTCTCATATTGCTCCCGTTCCATGGCGATCTCTTGTTTTTCTCTGGCAAGTTTCTGCAGCTCTCCCTCCAGGATTTTCCACTTCATCTGGAATAGATGGGACTCTTCTGCAAGACGTTTCTCCTCCATCTCTTTTTTAAAATAAAATTCCTTTTTTTCCCACTCAAATCTTCTTCTGTCTTCTTCTAATTTTTTCTGTTGTTCTTCCACTGGCCTCTGCTCAAAGTACTCTCCTGCCCTCTCCTGAACCAGCTCACTTATGGTCTCTTCAGGCTGATGCATTGCCCTGCCTCCTTCTATGCCCGCCTGGGCGGTATCCTCTTAAAAGACATATGGTATCATATCAAAAAAATATGATACCATACATAACCTTAAATATCAATGGGGAATCCTTCTTACCTAACCTTGAAAGGATCCTCCTCACTTAATCCTAAAAGATTTCACGTTACTGTAAGTTCCATATGATCTTCCCTGACCAATTTTTTTATATGCCCGCACCCGGAAACGATACTGTCTGCCTTTTTTCAGCTTTGTCTGGGTGTAGGACACTGTCTTTCCTTTGGCAATCCTTTTTATTGTCTTGTATTTTCCATTTCCGGTTTTCATGGAGATTTCATATCCGTCCGCCCCTGTTGTCTTCTTCCAGGTAATCTTTCCTTTGGAACTGCCTTTCTGTTTGACGGACACTAATTTCACCTTTCCTGGGGCAGTGGCGGTCTTTAAACTTTTTCCTGGGGCTCCGTAGATCTTTTCCCCATTTACGGTGCGGTATGGCGTTATCTTCAAAGTATATTCCGTTGCCGCCTTCAACTTCTTATAAGTATAAGCGCCGCTGCCAGTATTCTTGGTGGAAGCTATCTTCTTTCCTCGGTAAAGAATTAAACGATAGCTGACCCCTTCTTCCTTTTTCCAGGAAAATTTCAGGGAATCTGCTCCTGCTTTCTCTATTTTCAATCCTGTGACCTGTCCCGGTCTCTCTGGGGCCAGCGCAGGCGTCTCCTGCTGATAAGTCTTCCCGCAAATTGAACAGGTGTACGTCTCTATTCCCTTTTTTGTCCTGGACGCTTTTCTTGTGATTTTTACCGTATACTGATGTCCTGGACAGGAAACAGATACTTTTACAGGAATCTGCCAGACTTCCTTATAATTTTTTGTATCTGCCGGAATGTATTTCACATAATAAGTATAAGTTCCTTCTTGCAGCAGACGTGTTGCTTTTGCAGTCTGCCAGGTAAAACCAGAGGGAAGTTTCACAGTATCAATGGTCTTTCCGCTGTTTCCCTTCAATCCTGCAGGCATAGTATAAGAGGGGACTGCCTGTCTGACGTTCACGCTGGTATTTCCATAGAAAGCCGGACAGTTCTTTCGTTCCACTTTATATGCCACATAGTAAGTTCCTGCCTCTACCATCGCTGGCTGAACCGGCTGATAATCATATCCTGCCAGCATATCAGCTTCCATGCTCTCTCCACTCTCTTTGTTCAAAAGGGTATAAGAAACCAAATCCCCCTCCTGAATGCCTTTCACTGTAATCTGCTTCGGCTTTCCATTATAGACGTCCTGTACTGGTTCCACATAGACGCCTTCAATAGAACCTGAAGGAACCGCAGAATCTCTTACCAGAATCTCTACTGCTATGTCTGAAACTTCCCGATAATTTTTCCCATCTGCAGGTACATATTTGGCGTAATAAACCACCGTCCCCTCCTGTGTCAATTTCACAGCTTCCCCAGACTGCCAGACAAATCCTGCCGGGAGTTTTATCTCTCCCAATAACTGCCCCTTGGCTGCTTCTAGTCTGTCTGGCGCTCTATAGCTGGGAACCGCTTTTTCAATCACCAGATCTGCCGTTCCATAAAAGGTTTCATAACCCCTTCGTTCCACCTGATAGGAAATATGATAAGTTCCTGCATCTATCATTTGAGGCTGAATCGTATCGTATCCGCCATTCCCCAATTTATAGGAAATTTTGTCTCCTGTCTTCGTTCCGTTGACCGTGATGGTTTTTCCCTTTCCATCATAGACCGCGGTGACATTTTTGGCAGAAATGCCTTCTATCTCCGGAACCTGATTCTCCGGCAAAAGGTAAGTACTGATCTTTTGTTTGGTCCGGTAATTGGGAGCGTTTTGCACACAGTAACGAAGCTGATTCTCCTTCATGGTAAATCCAAAAATCAGCTGACTGCCTGAGAGACTGGGCTGATAAACCCCTTTCACAGTTCCATCTTTTCCCAGACTGCAGATCTCTGTTCTGGTATTAAAATAAATCTTTTCTTTCTGAGGACCAAGATCTAAGTACATAAAACTCTGACTGTATTGATTCCAGGTCTCATTTTCCGTATAGACAGCTTCTTCCTGACTGCCCAACAACTCTTTTTTCCGTACCAGACTGATCTTTCGTTCTCCTCCAATATATTTTGCATAATGCCAGTTTCCCTGCCAAAAACAAAATGCTGAATTTACTGTGGTCCAAAAGGCACTGTCATAAGTATTGGACACTGCAGTATAACGAGAGCTCCAATTTGTATGTCTATGGCTGCTGTCAGAGATTCTTTTATCACTCAGCAAAAAATACTCGTGCTTCACCTGACCGATCTGATCCCAGACAGGGTCGTCCCAGGTAGCGTCCACATGGTACCAATTTCCTCCAATAGAAATCAGATTCCAGGCGTGGTTCATACTGTCACTGGTAACAAGTTCACAGGGAATCCCCAGATGATCTTTCATAATATAGGAAAAAGCATGGGAATAGCCATCACAGACTGCCATTCGGCTGACCAGCGCGCCGTAAGCAGAATGAGAATAACCAGGAAGGGTGCCGTTTACCCTTCTTTCCTCATCATATTCACAGTTTAATACCAGATAATCATGAATAGCCAGCGCTTTTTCCACATCGCTCATAGATGGCTCCACCCAGGTCAATGCCTGTTCCACAGCCTGCTCCAGCTCTTCCTGCTGTCTTCTGATATTTGCTTCTGTATCCCGATAAATGATACCGTGATAACTGGTAACTATTCCAGCCGAATTATAGTTCCACTTCACAGATCCTTCCACATAAAAAAGCTCTGGATGATCATTTAAAACCTGGAAATAAACTGCACCTGCCTCCGCTCTGGAAATCCCATAAGATGACACGTCTATTGTAGTCCGAAACTGCTGCAGAGAATCTACAAGATATGATTCCAGATCTGAACTGCTTCGAAGAGAACGTCCCAGGCCGGAGGAACCATAACGTCTCTCTGGCTTTTGATAATAAAGAGGGTCATAACGGTTCTCATCCGTAAGAATCAGGGTGTCTGTCCCTTCCTTTTCCCCCTGCTCTGCATACACAGTACTACCCAGCAGAAATGTCGATAATATAATGAAAAGAAACAGTAAATATTTTTTCTTCATAAATTTCCTCCGATCTGTGCCAAAGGTTAATAGAATTAAAAAATGTTTGCTGCCTAATACTCCAGTCTTTCCTTTATTATAGTCAATCACTCTTCCTTCTGCAACCTAAAAATGACAGTCACTTTCACATTTATGCAAAAATGACTGCCTGCTCTTTTCTCAATTCTGTCTTATCTTCTTTCTCTTCTGTTTTATTCTTTACATATCTTCTAAAGATTCCTTGATCTTACCCATAAATCCCTTTTTCTTTCCGTGCTTCTCTGTGGAAGCTGCCGTGGCTGTTCCCTCTGGTTTCTTCAAAGACTGGTCGCTGGCTTCGTCAAACCTGCGAAGTGCCTCTTTCGCTTCTTCGTTCAGACCGGTGGGCACTTGTACTACCAAGGTTACATAGTGATCTCCACGTACAGAAGAATTCCTCAAAGACGGGATTCCTTTTCCTTTCAGGCGGATTCTGGTATCTGTCTGAGTACCTGGTTTCACATCATAGAGAATATCCCCGTCAATGGTGCTGATGCGTACCTCGCCGCCTAATGCCGCCTGGGCGAAAGAAATGGGGGCTGTGGAATAAATATTCATATCCTGACGCTGGAAGATGGGATGTCTGGTCACATTTACTTCCACCAAAAGGTCTCCTCTGGGACCTCCATTTGTTCCTGGTTCGCCTTTTTCCCGAATGCGGACGCTTTGACCATTGTCGATTCCCGCTGGAATTGATACCTTGATTTTTTTGCGCTTTGCAATGTATCCCGTTCCACGGCAGTCAGGGCACTTTTCCTTGATGATTTTTCCAGTTCCATGACAGTCTGGACAAGTCTGCACATTCTGAACCATACCAAGGAAGGACTGCTGGGTATACACTACTTTTCCCTTTCCTCCGCATTTGCTGCAGGTTTCCGGGGTAGTGCCTGGTTTGGCTCCCGTGGTATGACAGGTGGTACATTCGTCTTTCAGAGTGATTTCTATCTCTTTTTCACAGCCAAATGCCGCCTCCTCAAAGCTGATGCGCACTGCCGCCCGCAGATTCGCTCCTTTCATGGGTCCGTTATTGGCAGATCGTCTCCTGGAACTTCCACCGAACAAATCACCAAAAATATCACCGAAAATATCGCCCATATCCATGCCGGAGAAATCAAATCCGCCTGCACCGCCGCCCATGCCGCCTTCAAAAGCTGCGTGGCCAAACTGGTCATATTGGCGCTTTTTATCCGGATCACTCAATACAGCATACGCCTCAGATGCTTCTTTAAATTTTTTCTCTGCCTCTGCATCACCTGGATTCATATCTGGATGATACTTTTTGGCAAGCTGACGATAAGCCTTTTTTATGGTCCCATCATCTGCATTTTTGTCCACGCCCAGGACTTCATAATAATCTCTCTTCTGTTCTGCCATAATAAGCTCCCTCTTATATAAACAATCTGCCAACTACAAAAAGCGCGTTCTGGGGATCTTGCCGCTCTTAGCGGCAAGACCTTTTGAACGAGCAAATCTATCCATGCAACAGTTTCATCCGGCTCATGGTTCTACACTTCTTTATAATCTGCGTCTACCACATCATCCTCTGAACTGCTGTAAGCCGCATCTCCCATATCAGGAGCGGGGCCTGCTGCTCCCTGTGCTGCCTGGGCATTTTCATACATTTTTGCAAATACTTTCTGCGCGCTTTCCATCAATTTCTCTTTGGCTGCCTTCATTTCGCCAACCTGATCATCTGTCATATCCTCTGCAGCCGGATGTGCTTCTACCATCGCTTTCAATGCATTCAGATCTGCCTCTACTGCCGCCTTGTCTGCTGCATCAATGTTGTCTCCCACTTCCTGCAGTGCATTTTCCGTCTGGAATACGAAAGAATCTGCATCGTTTCTAGTATCAATGGCTTCTTTTCTCTTCTTATCCTGTGCCTCGAACTCTGCCGCCTCCTTCACTGCCTTTTCAATGTCTGCATCTGACATGTTAGAACCTGCAGTAATGGTGATATGCTGTTCCTTTCCGGTTCCTAAATCCTTGGCAGATACGTTTACAATACCATTGGCATCAATGTCAAAAGTTACTTCAATCTGAGGAACTCCCCGCCTTGCTGGAGGAATTCCATCCAGACGGAACTGGCCTAAGGATTTATTATCTTTTACAAATTGTCTCTCACCCTGTACTACGTTAATGTCAACTGCAGTCTGATTATCTGCTGCGGTGGAGAAAATCTGGCTCTTCTTGGTAGGAATCGTGGTATTTCTCTCGATCAATCTGGTTGCAACGCCTCCCATGGTCTCGATAGACAGGGACAATGGAGTAACGTCCAAAAGAAGGATCTCACCTGCGCCTGCATCTCCTGCTAACTTACCACCCTGGATGGAAGCCCCTAAAGCCACACATTCATCTGGATTCAAAGTCTTGCTGGGCTCTTTTCCTGTCAGCTGTTTTACCTTATCCTGGACTGCCGGAATACGTGTGGAACCGCCTACCAGCAATACCTGGCCCAATTCTGAGGAAGTAAGGCCTGCGTCTTTTAATGCGTTCTGTACCGGAACTGCTGTCCGTTCTACCAGATCATGGGTCAGCTCATCAAATTTTGCTCTGGTCAGGTTCATATCAAAGTGTTTCGGTCCTTCTGCAGTTGCTGTGATAAATGGCAGGTTAATATTGGTTGTGGTAGCAGAAGATAATTCTTTCTTTGCCTTCTCTGCCGCTTCCTTTAATCTCTGCAGCGCCATTTTATCGTTGGAAAGATCAATGCCTTCTGTCTTCTTAAACTCTGCTAACATATAATCTGTAATTTTCTGGTCAAAATCATCGCCGCCCAGACGGTTATCTCCGGAAGTGGATAATACTTCAATGACGCCTTCTCCGAACTCAATAATAGATACGTCAAAGGTACCGCCGCCTAAGTCATATACCATGATCTTCTGCTCTTTTTCGTTATCTAATCCATATGCAAGAGCCGCCGCAGTAGGCTCGTTGATAATACGCTTTACTTCCATTCCTGCAATCTTACCCGCATCTTTTGTTGCCTGACGCTGGGCATCATTAAAATATGCCGGTACTGTGATTACTGCGTCTGTCACTTTTTCTCCCAGATAATTTTCTGCATCTGCTTTTAATTTCTGAAGAATCATGGCAGAGATTTCCTGAGGTGAATAATTCTTATCCTCAATACTTCTCTTGTGATCTGTACCCATCTCTCTCTTAATGGAAGAAATGGTTTTTTCTGCATTGGTAACTGCCTGACGTTTTGCCGGCTCTCCTACCAATCTCTCTCCTGTTTTTGTAAACGCAACAACAGATGGCGTTGTTCTCGCTCCTTCTGTATTGGCGATAACCACCGGCTTACCACCTTCCATTACTGCCACGCAGCTATTTGTTGTTCCTAAATCAATACCAATAATTTTGCTCATAATAGAGACCTCCTCATCATAATGAATATCTGAAATTACTGTACAACTGCCACCATACTGTGTCTTACCACACTTTCTCGATACATGTACCCTCTTTGCAGCTCCTGAGCTACCACCCCGGATTCAAATTCTTCACTTTCCACCTGCATCACGGCATTGTGAAATTCTGGATTAAATTCTTCTCCAACCGCTTTGATCGGCCTTACCTCCAGGTTCTCTAACTCTGTCATCAACTGCTTATATATCTTATCCATTCCCTGTACAAAAGGATCTTCCTTTCCTTCTTCGGGAACAGCCGATAAACCTCGCTCAAAATTATCTACCACTGGGAGAATCTTTTCAATTACACTCTTAGCTCCCACCTCAAACATCTGGGTCTTTTCCTTCTCTGTCCGCTTGCGGAAATTGTCAAACTCCGCCATCTGGCGCTGAACCCGGTCCGTAAGCTCTGCAATCTTTTCTTCCTGTTTGCTTTTCTTTTCTTTTTTCTTGAAAAATCCCTTTTTCTCATCGCCTTCAGATTCCAAATCTTCTTCTGTCTCCTCAGAATCCTCCGAAGCATCTTCTGTTTCCTGAGAGCTCTCTTCTGCTTCTGCATCCTCTGTTTCAAATTCTGCTTCCTGTTCTTTGACATTTTCTGTCTCTGCAGTCTCCTGCTCCGGGATCTTTATCTCTTGTTCTTCTTCCTGTTTCCCTTCTATCTCTATGTTTACCTTCTGATCTGCCATATCTGTTCACCTTTCTATTTTTTCCGAAATCTGGGTATCAAATGCGTCTTTTCTTTCCTTTATCTAATCTGATCTTCGAAATACGGCATCAAGCTGTATCTTCAAAGTCTTTAAATTATCCATTACATTTTCATAATCCATACGTTTGGGTCCTATGATTCCGATGGTTCCCTGCATACCTTCCCCTAATTGGTAGGTTGCAGTGACCACGCTGCAGTCCTTCATGTTCTGTATGGGAGATTCGGAGCCAATATATACCTGAATCCCTGTTTCCTCCTCTGAGGCAAGAGTTTCATTGACTAAACTGATCAACTGCTGCTTTTCCTCGAAGGTGTTCAAAAGCTCGCTGGCCTTTCCTGCCTCGCTCAGCTCTGGATACTTTAAAATATTAGTGGTTCCGCTGGTATAAACCTCAAGTTCTTCCTCTTCCTGAATGGCCCCCGCCAATGCGTCCAGCACATCGCTGACAATATTGCTGTGTATCCCTGCCTGCTCCTTCAGCTTTGCAATGGTTCCCAGATTGATCTCTTCTGCCGACAGACCATTTAAACTGGTGTTCAAAAGAATATTTAACTTTAGCAAAGTCTCATTATCTAATGCTTCCCTGGTGGAAATCATCTTATTCTTTACTAGATTGCCTTCCATCACAATCACCGCCAAAAGCTGTTCTTCATCAACCTGAGATAATTGTAAAAACTTTACTTTATTGCGATGATAGGAAGGAGCTGTGATCATTGCAGTGTAATTGGTATTCGCCGCAAGGACTTTTGCCATTTGCTTTAATACCTGTTCCATCCGCTCTGTGTGTTCAATCATGAACTCCTTCATCTCCGTGACTTCCTGGTTCTTCTCTTCCATCAGATTATCTACATAAAACCGATATCCTTTGTCGGATGGTATTCTTCCTGCAGAAGTATGAGGCTGCAGAATATAACCCAGTTCTTCTAAATCCGACATCTCATTACGGATGGTGGCAGAGCTCAGATTCAAATCCGAATACTTAGAAATCGTTCTGGAACCTACCGGTTCTCCCGTGTCCAGATAATTGCGGATGATGGCATTTAAAATTTTCCTTTTTCTCTCATCCAACTCCTGCATTCCAATCCTCCTGTCTGGATATGTTCCATCACTTTCTCTTACTGGCTTTCTCAACATAACAATTCAGCCGGGCGCTTTGTTAGCACTCGGCTGTTAAGAGTGCTAACATCTATGTACATAAGATAGCACTAACATTTTTTCTTGTCAATAGTATTTTCAGATTTTATATTTTCTTTAGAATTCTGCTCTTACAGTTCTCTCATCACAGTTCATTTGCCAGCAGAACCCGCGGCACCGTCTTTTTAATACGCCAGGACAGCAGGCAGGCTGCCGCAAACGCAAACACAATTACCCAGATCCCGGCAGCTGCGGTAAATCCAACTGGCACGTAAAAGGTGCATTTTACAATCCCTATGTTTCTTAAAAATACAGCGGTCAAAGGATTGATCACCCAGCTGCTCACAATAAGTCCTGTCACAGTGGAAAGAATCACCGTAGGCATAAAACTCAAAGCGGTCTGAAAAATAAGCTGTGCAGTGGTAAAACCTAACGCTTTTAAAACACCATATTCCTTCTTCTTTTTATTGAGGATTGTCCGCGCCAGCAAATACAGTACGAATAAGATAATGAGAACGCTCAGCAAAAGAATAGCCGCCACAATCACCTCCATAAGAGAAATATACACTGCTGATGTTCCGTTGACTACCTCTAAAACATTCAGCGTCCGGTTTACATCCTCTGCAAACCTTCTGCTTATCTCTTGATTAAATTCATCAATCTCCACATCTTCCGAGAGATTGAGGTAATAGCTCAGATTTCCAGGTTTGCTTAATCGTTCATATCCTTCCCGCGTCAAAATGCAGTCCCTTCCCAAATTATTCGAAATCTGGGTAAAACCTGAAATAATATAATTTTCTTCTTTTTTTCCTTCTCCCAGCCTGATCTCGTCGCCGATGTTCCATCCATTTTCTCTGGCATATTTTACAGCTACCGCCGCCTCATTCTCAAATTCTGGAAATCTTCCCTCTATCACAACTTTCTGATTGTTTACTTTAGAAAAATCATCAGAAAATATTGCCACAAGTTCTGCTCCTCCTATATGTTCCACTGTCTGAGAATGATAGAGATATACTTTTTCCACCCGATCATCTTTTTCCATCTCTCTTAAAAATGTTTCTTCTGCTTCTGTGTTGATATTGATACAGCTATCTGTGCTCTCTCCCACTACCAGCTCCATAAAAGGCGTCATATCCACAATCACATTTTCTAACATCAATCCCGAAAATACCATAATAAGAGAGACCATCCACATGGTAATCCAGACTGTAACATTATGTTTCCTCTCTGTCAGCGTAGTCTTCATGGAAAGAGCTGCATGCAGCGGCAGTCTGGTCTGGTCTAACGGGACATAGTTGCGCTTAAAATTATGGGTCTGCACCCCTTGACGAAGGGCGTCAATAGGCGTTATCTTCCGTATCCTGCCACAGGAAAACCATACCGTAACAGCCACCGTACCCCATAAAACTGTCAGGGTAATCAACAGGGGAATCGGCAGAAAATGTACTTCGTAGGGAATGCCTGTCTGAGAAACCATCATATCATTCACCCCTGGAAACAAGCTATAAGAAAGCGCAATTCCAACTAAGGCAGCCAAAACAGTAATTCCTAAAAATTGCAGCAGAAACGAGCCAATCAGCTGTCTGCTCTGATAGCCCAGCCCTTTCCACACGCCCAGATTTTTCATGTTTTCCTGGATATCATTTCTAATATTAGAAGCTATCACTACCAAAACGATCATTAATACGAAAAACGCCATAGCGCTGACCACGCCGGAACAGATCATCTGAGAAATATAGCGGGATTGTGATACCAGTGCATAGGAATTGCTTATGGTAGAAAGTAATGGATATTTTTCAGATACTTTATGATTCAGCATCGTCTCAAAGTTTTCACTTTCTGATTTGTCTGCAATGCGCACAGAAACCAAGGTGGACTGAGGAGCATATCCCTTCTCTTCTAGTTCCTGATAGGTTTTTTCTGTCAGCAGAATCTCACACATTCCACAATTATGAGAACCTGTCATTACACTGTTAAAAAAACCACATACTTGGTAAGTCATCTTTTTGCTTCCAATAGTAAGACTGACCTTCTTCCCTACGGTAATCTCTCCGGTTTTGTAAATCATGGGCAGATATACGCCCTCTGTGTATTCACTTTCCTCCACAAGTTCAATTTTTCCAATGGAACGGTTGAGAGCATCCTCTTTCTTTAACAGAACAAAGGAAGTGGTGGTCTCCCCTCCGTTGTACTCAATTCCCCCTGGAATATACATTGCGTCGTCTATGCTGAATTCCTGGGTACGTTTCTCTTTTTCCAATATATCAGCAATATCCCTTTGCATCTGCTCTTCTGCCCCAGCTATACAGAGGGTCACATGTTCTCCATTCAATTTCTTATGTACACGGTCAAAATTCTGCCTGTAATCTAAGCTCAGCATTAACCACAGATTCATCATTCCCGCTGCCAGCAGAATCAATAAAATCTCCGCTATGACCTGGCCTTTCGTCCGATGGAGATTTCCGCGGATCAGAAGCATTTTTTCTGTCATGGCTTACCACCCCATTTCTGTGAGAAAGGCTGACAGCTTCTCGTGTCTTTGTTTATCGCCATGAACATATCTGCCTAAATCGCACTCTCCTAAAATTCTGCCGTCTTTTAAATATAGGATGCGATTGCCCCGGCGGGCGGAACGGGTATCATGTGTCACCATCACCACGCTTTGGCCCTGTTCGTTAAATTTGGTAAGGGTATCTAAAACGTCTAATCCAGTCTTGGAATTTAAAGCTCCCGTAGGTTCATCTGCAAATAAGACTTCCGGCGAATTGATCAGCCCCCGCACAATTCCCACACGCTGAGCTTCCCCGCCGGAAAGCTGCGCTGGAAATTTTCTCTGGGTCTCTTCCGGCAGATCTACTGCCTGAAACAATTCCTTTGCCCGCTGGATCACAGCCTTTTTGTCCTTACTTATCAATAAGCCTGCCGCCAGCACATTATCCATCACACTCATTCCATCTATTAAATAAATCTGTTGAAACACAAATCCGCAGTGCTTCCGCCGAAATACCGCAAGTCCATCTTGGTCAAGGTCTGATATGATATTTCCTCCAAACGAGATCTTCCCTAAAGAAGGCGTATCCATTCCAGAAAGGGCATACAAAAGGGTGGATTTCCCAGCGCCGCTGGCTCCCATAATCACAGTAAAATCCCCCTGATAAAGCTCCAAATCAATATTCTTTAGAACGTGCTGTAAATTTCCTCCGCTGGAGAAGGATTTACTTAAATTTTCTGCTTCTACACATGTTTTTTTCATATCAAAATCTCCCTTCCTGCTCTCTTTCCTGTACACGTTCTATTTTATTTTTTCAGTTCTTAAATGTCCTTATGTAATCCTTAAATAATCCTTAAATCCTGCCGCTTAAAGAGACTGCTACCGTAACTCTCAGGCCCTTTGTTCCATTTTCTACAAGAAAAGCCCCGTCCATTCTTTTCATAAAATGATCTGAAATAAACAATCCAAGTCCGGCGCCTTCTACTTCTTTTGCATTATTTCCCCGGAAGAACTTTTCTTTCAAATGGAAAAGTTCTTCTTTGGGCACTCCGCCGCCAAAATCTTCTATCACAATAAGAATCTGGCTGCTGGTCCGTTCTGCCTGTACTTCAATGGCGGTATCTGCATATTTATAGGAATTTGCAAAAATATTGTCAAATACCTGCTGGAGACGGAGTCTGTCCGCCCAGATCAGGCAGGAAGGAACATGGACTTTTTCAGCCCGGCAAAGATAATCCGCGTTTTCTAATAAATTCTGCAATTCACTGCTCTCCATATCAATGGGCTGAACCGGCAGTTCCTGCAGCTCCTCCAAGGTGGCGGTAAACAGGTTGGTGACCAGCCTATTGATCTGATCTGCTTTTTGAATAATCTGCTGGTAATTCTCTCTTATCTTTTTGTCTTCCGCAAGAGCAGATCCCACTTCAGCCGCCGCCTTTATACTGGCAACCGGTGTTTTGATATCATGAGACAATTTCGCCACCAGTTCCTTTTTCTCTGCATTTGCCTCTGCTTCTGCAAGTCTCGCTCTTTTTAACTCTGCGCGCATCAGATCAAAACTTTCCGTAAAAACGCCGAACAAATTCTGCCTGTCCATCTCCAGAGGAACGTCCAGATTCCCTCCGGCAATCCGCTCTGCAAATCCTTCCAGTTTGTGAAAAGGAAGAACCATCTTCCGATAGAGAAGGAATCCATAACTTCCAAAGAGAAGGATCTGAATCAGCGAAAGTACTCCTATCCCCGTCACTGCAGCGCGTCTTCTCTCTGTAAATACATCTTCACTGTTATTATAAATGAGGACTTTTCCAAGAGTATTTCCTTCTTGGCTCAAATCAAGTATGGTATCTCTGTGAGCAATAGCAGCATTCATACTTTCACTTAAATCCTCTCTTGTTTTCCAGAGAAGATTCCCTTCTGAATCCAGTACCGCATAGTCAAGCTCTGTGGCGTTCTTATGTTTGTCCAGATGATTCCAATCTCTCTCTAAGGTTTTCACCACCCGATTCACCGCAACTACATCCTGCGCGCCGCTGTCTTTCTCTCTGAAAAAAAGAAACGCCGCTGCCCCTTCCAACAGAAAAGTCAAACTCATGCAAAAAAGAAACAGATGTTTTTTCATGTTCTGCCTCCCTCAAATTTGTATCCATTCCCCCAAAAAGTAATGATATATTCCGGCTGATTAGGATTTTTCTCTATCGCCTCCCGAATCTTTCGAATATGTACATTAAGGGTTCCATCTCCGGTAAAACGGTCTTCCCAGACTTTTTCAAACAGTTCCTGTTTCGAGACTACCTTCTCCCTGTTTTGAACCAGATATGCCAAAAGCTTGAATTCCAGCATGGTCAATTTCACAGGCTTATTTTCTACCAGCACCTTTTTCCCCGCAATGTCAATGTACAATCTCTCATCTGAATAATTTTCCCCCTTGCTGTTTTGGCCATAACGTTTTAACACTGCCCGGACCTTGGCCAGCAGAACGCCCAGGGAATAAGGTTTTTGTATGTAGTCGTCCCCTCCGATATTTAAAGCGGCGATTTTATCATCATCACTTGTCCGCGCTGAGAGAAACAAAATTGGAATATCTGTCTTCTCCCGCAGTTCTCTGCACAGAGCAAATCCGCTTCCATCCCCTAAATTGATATCCAGCAGCACTAAATCCGCCTTATTCTCCTCAAAAAAACAGCGGCTCTCTTCTACACTGTAGACCGCCGCTGTTTTCACTCCAAACAAATTAAAGTATTCCGCTGTACTGTCTGCCAGCAATGTTTCATCATCTATCATCAAACAATCGTATTTCATCTGATTTTCCACTCCTGTTTTTTTATTTTTCTATTTTACCATTTATTTTATCATCTTTTCTGTCTTTTCACAATCTTTCTGTCTGAATCATATCATATAACAAGCAACAATAAGGAGAATTTTATGGAAAATATGGAAAAATTAATGGAAATCAACCACGTAGGATATTCCTATCACACCATGCAAGGGGAAACGCCTGCGTTATCCAACATAAATTTTACGGTTTATAAAGGTGATTTTCTGGCGATTGTAGGACCCAGCGGGTGCGGCAAATCCACTCTTTTGTCTCTTCTGTCAGGCCTTTTGGAACCGGAACACGGTTCTATTTTTCTTTCTAATGCAAAATTGACTCAAAAAGGCAATGGTTCCATGGGCTATATGCTCCAGCACGATCATCTGTTTGAGTGGCGCACCATTGAAAAAAACGTCCTATTGGGATTGGAAATACAAAAAAAACTGACGCCGGAAACAAAAGAAATGGTTTTAGATATGCTGAAAACTTACGGGCTCTATAAATTTAAGGACGCCAGGCCCTCTCAGCTCTCTGGAGGCATGCGCCAGCGGGCAGCTCTGATCCGTACTCTTGCACTGAAGCCGGAGATTCTGCTCCTTGACGAACCTTTTTCCGCTTTAGACTACCAGACCAGACTTACGGTAGGAGACGATATCGGAGCGATCATCAAGAAAGAAGAGAAAACTGCCATTTTAGTGACTCACGATCTGTCCGAGGCCATCAGTCTGGCCAACCGCGTCCTGGTATTAAGCAAACGTCCCGCTACGATTCAAAAAATTGTAGATATCGCTTTTCCCAATAATATCAGTGCATTGGAACGTCGAAATTCCCCGGAGTTCAAGGATTATTTCAATCAAATATGGAAGGAGCTGAATGACAATGAGTGAACTCTCCCTGGCACAACAAAATTTTCTTCTCACCCAAAAGAAGCATAAACGCACTGTCACAGTCAGCCGGCTGTGCATTTTTATTTTATTTCTAGCTGTCTGGGAAGGGGCCGCCAGACTGGAATTGATTGATTCCTTTATCTTCAGCAGTCCTTCCAAAGTCTTTCTCTGCGCTTATGGCATGATCCTGGACCGCACGCTGTTTCTCCACATTGGAATCACATTATTTGAAACCATCGCCAGTTTTTTGCTTGTGCTATTTTTTGCACTGGCCATCACAATCCTATTGTGGTTAAACAAGGGCCTCTCAGAAACTTTAGAACCCTACCTGGTGATCTTAAACAGCCTGCCGAAATCTGCGCTGGCCCCTCTGCTGATTGTGTGGTTAGGCGCAACTTACAACACAATCATCCTGACGGGAATCTCTGTGGCAATTTTCGGTTCTATTTTAAGTCTCTACACCAGCTTTCAATCCACCGATCCAGAAAAAATAAAATTGATCTACACCATGGGCGGGCAAAAATACCACGTATTGACCAAAGTCATTCTCCCCTCTAATATTCCTTCTCTTTTTTCTATTATGAAGGTCAATATCGGACTGTGTCTCGTAGGTGTCATCATCGGTGAATTTATCGCTTCCCGGCAGGGACTTGGATATCTGATTATTTATGGAAGCCAGGTATTAAGCTGAGATTACATACTGTAAGATTAGGGTGTCAAAAGCGCTTTTGGCGCTATACTCATACCATATATTGCTATTGCAAACTTGTTTGCACATCAATATATAGCATAGAGTGGGCGCGTCGCACCCTTTTGACACCCTAATCACTGTAATAATATTACCTGCATATTGTAAATTCTTTTTTGCGGTAGTTGATCTGCTTTACCTGGACAATCATATCTTCTAATAAATAGAATTTTAAGACTAGTTTGTGAGGATATACTATAATTTTATCAATTTCTTGTACAAATTCTTCCACAGCCAGTTCATTTTCACTGATATTTTTGATTCTCTCCTGAATCTGACTCAGCCTTTGCCGATCAGAATCTCTTTTCCTTTGTTCCGCGATATATGTCTCCTTTTCCTCCAACAATTTTTCATATCTTTCTTTGTATTGTCCTTCCTTTATCTGAAACATATCATCTGATATAATGCCTTCCAGCATTTTTTCCACCAGTAATTCTCTCTTTGACTGTACCTCTCTGATTTTCTCTTCTATGGAACACAAGATATTTTCTATGCTTTCCTCTTTTATAATCTGCTCTAAAGTCTGAAATGCTTCCTGCACAATATCATAGCCAATCTGCGACTGCATAAGCTGGGCCGCCTCTTTTAATACCTGGTTCAAATCGTCATCTTTGATATGTATATTGTCACATCCGCCGATGCCTTTTATTTTCGCCTTAGACCCTCTCCGTCTGGTTTCGCTGCTCTTCCGTCCCCTGGAAACATATTCACTGCATGACCAATTGATAGTGTAAGCTCCTGTTTTATTCTTATAGCGTGTCCGCCAATAGGAACTTCCGCAATAGCCGCAGATAATTTTCCCGGACAATTCCTGTTTTCCCAGATTTATGCCAATCGCTCTTTTTCCATATTCGTCTGCTTTCACTTTTCTGGAACGCTGATCCATCTTTTCATTGGCGGCTGTCCAAATCTCTTCGCTTACAATGGGCGGTACCGCATGTTCTCTGACAATCCAATCTTCCTTGTTTGTATAGACAGTACTCTTTGTTTCAAAATCCTTGTGCCTGACATTTAAAAGGGCTGTCCCTTTAAACAGGGGATTCCTTATGATCTTTCGAATTGTGGTTTCGCTAAAATGACCCCCGCTCCGACTTTCTATGCCCTTTTCCTGCAGCATTTTTGATATGCTTCGGCTTCCATGGCCATTTGCACACATTTCGTATATAAAACGTACAATCTCTGCTTCTTTTTCGTTGATTTTTATCTGTTTATTGACTTTATCATATCCCCAGGTATTTGAAGTAATGACAAATGAATTTCCATTCTTTTGCCGGTTTGCATGGGCATGGTTGACTTTTTTGGATAATTCCCGGCTATATTCTTCTGCCAAAATTGCCTTTATCCCTGTGATCAGCGCGTCATCTGTGGTATAAAACTTATGTTCTAAATACAGATACAGTTTTTTATGATTCACAACAAGTTTATCCACAAATAAATACCACTCTTTTGTATTCCTCATCAATCTGTCCTGTGATTTTATGATAATAATATCAAAACGGTCCTCTGTCATATGATTCACAAGACGATTGTATTCCTCACGCTTTCGGGTGGTTGTTCCACTTTTTCCTTCGTCTATATATTCATCTACGATGATCCAGCCATTCTCTTTGGCCGCATTTCTGGCTTCTTTCATCTGATTTTCCAATGCATTGATCTGTTTCTCTTCTTCCGTACTTACCCTGCAATAAATAACAGCCCGCTCCCTCATTGCAATCCTCCAATTTCTCAATACATCTCAGTTCCCGCCATTGACAGTCTGCATTGCCTTACTGTATTCTTCCAGCGTGATCACCTCATATTCAAACAATTTTTTAAATATGTACTGCAGCTGTCTCCTCTTTTTCTTTTCACTGTCAGTCGTTAAATTTCCCCTCAACTATTTCTCCTTATTCCCATATCTGTCTGTTTATACTATTCCTCCTTTTTAAAATTGTGACTGAAAATATATTTCATGAAAATGCTTAAAAACAGCGATTTTCCGCTCTTTTTCAGACTTTTTCTGCATTTTCTGCCCCCCTATTAGTAGGGGAGGGCTAAGGAATTTTGTAAAAACGCTATTTCTAATGTGACAGGGTTCGTACGCTGCCGCTTTCTATGCTCCGCATAGCTCCGAACCTTGTCACATCTTTTGGAAAACGCCGTGAAGAAATAGGCATGGATATTTCTGTTTTAGCTGACCACCTAAAAGTAACTCCTGAAGAAATTATAAAATTAGAAAAGGGATATCTCTTCCCTGCTTCCTCTACAGTGACTACGGAAATAAAGAATATTTTAAAACTAGAAGATAAAGACTTATATAGCAACAGTGAAATTGTTTTAAACAGTAAAATAGCAGAATTAGAAAGTCTGATAAAAGAACGGAATTATCACCTGAATATGGCCCATACCATATATCATGAATACCCTGAAAAAACATATTATATTAGTACCCCTGATGGAGAAAATCTTCCAAAATCTCTTTCTCCTGCCCAACAAGCCAAAGACTACCTATTATCACAATTAAAATCCCTTACAGTAGAAGAATTGACAAATCTTTTTAAATATTTCTATCAAGAAAAAATAGAAGTACTTGCAGATAAAATATAATCAGGAATTAATATATTATCCTCCCTTTTTATTTACAATAAAATAGAGTTTTTTATCAAGAATGCTTTGCACCACATAAATGTGGCAAGTTCTTGACAAAAAACTCTATTTTATCGTTTGTATCACTCAAGAGGATAATACCATACTTTGCGCTTCCCACTGCGACAAATTACTTTAAATATTTAAAAATCATATTCTGAATCACTTGTCAATAACAAAGCCAATTTTGCCCCTGCTTTCATTCCCTTTGAAAACTGTATTTCTTCTTTCTTAGCAGTATATTCTATAATATCCGGCCAAAGCCATTCTATCGTTTCTTCATCTAATTTAAGATGTAATTTTTTATCCAGCTCTTTTTCCGCAATCTGTTCTCTCATTGAAAAGCTCGTTCTATCTATGGATAAGGACCTGCTGCCTTCTTTAATATAACATCCTATTGACTGCAAATTCAACCTGTTAAAAATTCCGTTATGTTCCGTATAATCACAATCATTTCGATCCAAATTTCCTTTGATTCTTTTTGTTTTTTCTATTTCTATTTCAACTAAAATATCTTTTAAGGCTTGAGTATTTGCTTCATTTAAGATATCATTTAATTTGGACATTATTTCACCTCTTTTCCAACACAAAAACACTTTCAAAAGAATAGAAATTGACACTACCTTTATTGAAAGTTATAATTAGATTGCCCTTATATACTTATGAAACGATTAATGTTCAATAAATATACATTTTTTTGACATTGATAGTCAGCAGAAGTAATCAGATGTGAAACTTCATTTATGCACAATCGTGCGTTTTTGTACTCTTATATTAGCACGCACATTCATGCATATCAAGAGGTTTTAGGAGATTTTATGCCAAATTTTAGTGAAAGACTGAAAGATCTTAAAAATGAAAGAAATCTTTTTCAAAAAGACATTGCTAATGCTATCGGTATTTCTCTTCGGGCTTATCAATATTACGAGGCTGGTGAAAGAAAACCTGATATTGAAATTCTAGAAAAATTAGCAGATTATTTCGAAATATCTACAGATTTTTTACTGGGAAGAACAGATAATCCTAACATAAACTAAGTTTCTCTATTTCATACGTTATGCCTGTTTAGGCTTCCAATTTACTAGGTGATCACATGGCCAATTTAAGTTCAAGATTAAGACAATTGAAAAAAGAACAGAATCTAACACAAATCGAGATTGCAAATTCCATTGGTATCTCTATCAGAGCTTACCAATATTATGAATCCGGTGTTCGAAATCCAGACACCATCATTCTCGGAAAAATGGCCGATTATTTTCAGGTTTCTACCGATTATTTACTAGGAAGGGTTGACGAGCCTTAAAAACTTATTTTGTCGCAAATATTTTTATCTTACGGAAATTTAAAAAGGGTACTTGAAAAAATCAAGTACCCTATGTATAATCTACTTAGAGGCAGCCAAAGGATACTTGCATGTCCAATGACTACGCTTCGGATATTGCAGTAATTTATAGTTACCAGCTATCCTCTACGGTCATAGGGGATAGCTATTTCTTTTTATGATGATTTTCTATGTAGGTAAGCGCTGCAAAAATTACCAGCACCAATGTCAACACTTCAAGTGTATCCATGCCACACTTCCTCCTCCGTTTATTTCCGAAGGCAATCACCAGGCTATCTTCTGCTCTGTTCAATTATACATCTGTATTTTAACATTTTGCTTTGCCGATTACAATTAAAATCTTCCGATTTTTCAACACTTTTTAAGAAAAATAAAAGTACTTTTACAGTTTGTATTCTCAGGTATTCAAACTAGACTGGGTCATTATGTCCATCGTAATTTTATGCATCCTGGCCTGGGGCCTTTACAGTCTGATCAATGTACTGGAAAATCGTTATCTAAAACATCTGACTTAAAGGTCTTGTCAGACACAGCAGGCGCAATAGAAAGGGGCTGTCTTAAATTGAGAGATTTTCACAAGATACGAACCTGAGATCCACAATCTTGCTGGAATATGTTGGAAAATCCCCGCACTTTCAGGCAGCCCCATAAGTCCTATTTCCCTCGCAAATCCTCCAATCTCACTTCCTCCCACAAAATCTCCCTCTCTTCCTGGGTACATACCGTCAGCCAATACTCCTTTATTTTCTTCTGTTGAAAGAAAGCAGTATAATTACACGAAATATTTAATCCTGATTCTATTTCTTTTCTCTTAAATTCCACATCTCTGATGGGAAAATGCAGCCCTTCTCCTGTCATCTTAAGATAACTCTCTTTTAAGGTCCAGATCTGAAAAAAACGTTCTTGTTCCCTTTCTTCCAGTTCTCTCTTGCTTTTCCAAAAATCCAGACTATTTTCTAAATTTTCTGTCCCCCTATTCTGAATATGCTCCTGCAGATTCCACTCCGCCTCTTTTTCAAAAATATAAGAAAGCTCCTGCAGACTGCAGCTGCGCCGGACCACCGGCATTCGTATTCTTCGGATTTTCTCTGCATCCACTCCAACCTCGCACTCTGAAAGGGCGCACGCCACCAAACCTTCTGTATTGCTCACATTAAAACAAACCTTTTCTTCTCCCTGCCAACAGGGTTTCCCATGCTCTCCCTTTTTCAGCTTTTCCCGTTCAAACTGAATGCCAAATTTCTTTCTAAAACCGTAATCTAATATCTGATCCGCAATTCTCCTCTGATATTCCAGATATTTTCCCGGCGTTTCTGATTTACCGGAACAAAATGCATAATATATCATTCCCTGATTTTTCATTTTACAAACCTCTGCACCTTACTCAACGCAAACAGGAGCTGATATTACAGCTCCTGTTCTAAGCCAAAGAAGGGACTCGAACCCTCGACCTACGCATTACGAATGCGACGCGCTACCAACTGCGCCACTTTGGCATATTTACAATCTACATCTTTTCCACCTGAAACCCCAAATCCTTGTTTATTATATCTGCTTTCTCCAAATTTTGCAATCCCCTTTTTTATGAAAATTAAACTTTTCACAGCAGTTCAGCCGTGGCCTGATCTAATTTGCCTTTTTCTCTCACATTTCTATTGACATTTTCTGGTTTCTCTTTATAATAGATTTTGTTTATTATTATTAAACAAAAAATACATTATCAGTTTGACTTTACAATTACTATACTCAAAGTTTATCTTTAACAAGCAGACTCCAGCCAGAAAGGATGACTTTTATGGATATTGGACACCGAATGAAAGAGCTGCGCATACAATACGGACTGACCCAGCAGGAGCTGGCAGATCGAAGTGAGCTTTCCAAAGGGTTTATTTCCCAGGTGGAACGCAATCTTACCTCTCCTTCTGTGGGAACTCTGCTGGACATCATTCAATGCTTAGGCACTACGCCGGCTGAATTCTTCACAGATCAGGAACCAGAACAGATCGTATTTAAACAAGAAGACTATTTTATCAAAGAAAATGAAGAACTGCACCACACCATCCAATGGATCATTCCCAACGCGCAAAAGAATGCCATGGAACCGGTGCTGATGAAACTTGCGCCGCACGGCACCTCCGAACTGCAGCTTCCCCATGAAGCGGAAGAATTCGGATATGTGCTGAAAGGCTCCATCCGGCTCTGTTACGGCACCCGGTCCTTCGTAGTGAAACAAGGAGAGTCCTTTTATTTTGACGCAGGAAAAAAACACTATATCGAAAATTGCGGCGGCAGGGAAGCTGCTATTCTTTGGGTTTCCACTCCCCCAAGTTTTTAGGAGGATAATCGGCCATGAGCAAACGACTGATTGATTTACAACATATCACCAAATCATTTGACGGACAGACCGTACTAGACGACCTGAATTTGTATATCCGGGAAAATGAATTTTTAACTTTGCTGGGACCTTCCGGCTGTGGAAAAACCACTACTCTTCGGATTATCGGCGGTTTTGAAACACCAGACCAGGGCCATGTGATTTTTGACGGAAAAGATATCACGGCTCTTTCTCCGAATCAAAGGCAGTTGAATACCGTATTTCAAAAATACGCCTTGTTTCCCCATATGTCTATTGCAGAAAATATTGCTTTCGGCTTAAAAATTAAGAAAAAACCTAAATCTTACATTGATGACAAGATCAAGTACGCCCTAAAACTGGTCAATCTGGATGGTTTTGAAAAACGTCGTATGGAATCTCTAAGCGGCGGCCAGCAGCAGCGGATCGCTATCGCCCGGGCCATTGTCAATGAACCTAAAGTCCTGCTGCTAGATGAACCTCTGGGAGCATTAGATCTAAAGCTGCGCCAGGATATGCAGTATGAATTGATCCGCCTGAAAAACGAGCTGGGCATTACTTTTATCTATGTCACTCACGACCAGGAGGAGGCATTGACCATGTCTGACACCATTGTGGTCATGAATCAGGGCTATATCCAGCAGATCGGCACGCCGGAAGATATCTACAACGAACCTACCAACGCTTTTGTGGCTGATTTTATCGGAGAGAGCAATATTATCGACGGCATTATGTTAAAAGACCGCCTGGTAAAAGTTTTGGACGTAAATTTCCCCTGCGTGGACGAAGGCTTCGGCGTTCAAACGCCTGTGGATGTGGTAATCCGGCCGGAAGATGTAGAACTGGTAGCTCCAGAGCAAGGTATGCTGGAAGGTGACGTCACCTCCTTGATTTTTAAAGGCGTTCACTGGGAAATCGAGGTAATGGCCAATGGCTATGAATGGCTGGTGCAGACCACTCAGATGCATCCTGTAGGCTCCCATGTGGGAATCAAAGTAGACCCCTTTAACATTCAGATCATGAATAAACCAGAATCCAGTGATGAAAAGGCGGTGGAATCAGATGAATAATTTAAAACGCCAGCTTTTGGCAGGCCCTTATCTGCTGTGGATGGCCGGATTTGTCCTGCTTCCTGTGATCGTGATTTTGTATTATGCCTTCACCACTACCAGCGGACATTTCACTTTATTAAATGTAAGTTCAATTTTTGCATCTATCCATGTAAAATCCTTGATACTTTCATTAAAACTGGCTTTGATCTGTACCGGAATCTGTTTGATCCTGTCCTATCCCCTGGCCATGATCTTAAACAATATGAAAACAAACTCCCAGAGCTTTATCGTGTTTATCTTCATCCTTCCCATGTGGATGAACTTTATGCTGCGGATCCTGGCCTGGAAACTGCTGTTATCCAACAATGGTGTGATCAATACCTTTCTGGCGGCATTGGGACTGCCTGGATTAGACGTATTGAATACCCCTTCCGCTGTGGTATTCTGCATGGTTTACGACTTCCTTCCTTTTATGATCCTTCCAATCTATAACGCCATGGCCCGGATTCAGGAAGATATCATTGAGGCTGCCAAAGATTTAGGCGCTGGAAATATTACCATTTTTTTCCGGATCATTGTCCCCCTTACCATGCCTGGCGTGGTAAGCGGCATTACCATGGTTTTTGTTCCCGCTCTGACCTCTTTCGCCATCTCTGACCTGTTAGGCGGAGGCAAGGTGCTTCTGATCGGAAATGTAATTGAACAGGCATTTATGCAGGAATACAACTGGAATTTAGGCTCCGGCCTTTCTCTGGTATTGATGATATTTGTGATCGCAAGTATGGCCCTGATGAGTTCAAAAGGAGAGGAAGGAGGCGCCGGCGTATGGTAAAAAAATCTTTTCAACGGATCTATCTGTTTTTTATCTTTTTATTTTTGTACCTTCCCATTTTGGTGCTGATTATCTTGTCCTTTAACAATTCCAAAACAAGGGTACAGTGGGGCGGATTTACTTTAAAATGGTATCAGGGCCTCTTTTCCAGCAGTTCCATCATGACTGCTTTTGGCACCACTTTATTTATTTCTCTGGCCTCTGCCCTGATCGCCACTTTTCTGGGCACTCTGGCTGCTCTCGGCATAGACGCCATGAAAAAGCGGAATCAGGCTATTATGATCGGAGCCGCCAACATACCTCTGCTCAACGCAGACATTGTAACTGGTATTTCCATGATGCTTTTGTTCGTACGGTTTACAAGGCTGGGAATGAGCACCGTATTACTTGCCCATATTACATTTAACATTCCCTATGTAATCTTAAATGTACTGCCTAAATTAAAACAAAGCAGCCGCACTACCTACGAAGCTGCCCTGGACCTTGGCGCAACTCCCTGGCAGGCCTTTTTCAAAATTCTTTGGCCTCAGATACGTCCTGGCGTATTTTCTGGTTTTTTGATGGCGATGACTATGTCCCTGGACGATTTCTCTGTCACCTATTTTACGAAAGGCGCCGGCATCAATACCCTTTCTACCATGATCTACACAGAAATGCGCAAAGGAATCCGCCCGGAAATGTATGCATTGTCCACCATTTTGTTCCTCCTGGCATTTGTACTGCTGCTGTTTATGAACTTTGGCCCTTCTGCCCGAAAAGAGAAAAATGAACTGTAAGGAGACTTTTATGAAATTAAAAAAAATAACGGGATTTCTTTTGATCTGCCTTCTTTTGGCAGGATTACTGACGGGATGTAGTTCTAAGAGTTCCGAAGATTCTCTGGTGATCCTGAACTATGGAAAATATTTAGACCCTGAAGCAATTGAAATGTTTGAAGAGGAAACCGGCATCAAAGTGGAATACGAAGAATATGTGACTCCGGAAAATATGTACACCAAATATCGTGCCGGAGCTATCGATTACGATCTGATCTGTACCTCTGATTACATGATCGAAAAACTGATTCAAGAAGATGAAGTGTTAGAGATAGACTTTGACAATCTTCCGCTGGTTGAAAATCTAGACCCTGTTTACTTTGATTTTTCCAAATCTTTTGACCCGGAAAACAAATATTCCATTCCCTACTTTTTTGGAACGGTGGGAATCCTCTATAACAAAGATATGGTAGATGAATCCAAAGTCAATTCCTGGAATATTCTGTGGGATGAAGAGTATTCCGGCCAGATTATTATGGCCGATTCTGTCCGGGATTCTTTTATGGTCGCTTTAAAGCTGTTAGGAAGCTCCCTAAACACGACAGATGAAAAAATATTAAAACAGGCCCAGGATATGCTGATTCAGCAGAAACCTTTGGTATACTCCTATCTGGTAGACGAGGCACAAGATGAAATGATCGGAGAAAATGCAGCTATGGCGCTGGTATACTCCGGTGAAGCAGGATACGCTTTGGAATTTAACGACAAACTTGCCTTCTCGGTACCGGAAGAAGGTTCTAATATGTGGATTGATTCCTGGTTTATTCCAAAATCAGCCAAACACAAAGAAAATGCGGAAAAATTTCTAAATTTCCTCTGCCGGGAAGATATTTCTATGATGAATTTTGACTATGTATACTATGCTACGCCCAACCAGAAGACAAAAGCTTCTCTGGACCCGGAACTTCAGGAAGACACCACGATCTTTCCGCCAAAAGAGACACTGGATAACTGTGAAGTATTAAAACCGCTGGACGATGCTTCTACCATGAAGCTCAGCCTTCTGTGGAAAGAAGTCAAAGCGGCAGATTAAATCTGTCTCAAATAAAAAAGCGGACAGGTCCGCTTCAACTCCCTGAATCCCTCACTCATGAGGGACCTGGACGGTTTGCTGCGCCGAGCACAATTGCGAAACAATCTTTTACCTCTTGTGCGAGTGCGCATATTATTTTTCTCTTATAGGAAAGATACTTTCACTCGTTAGCGGGACAAGGTCTTTCCTATAAGAGAACAAAGCGGACAGGCCCACTTCATCTCCCCTCCCCTCTCACTCATGAGGGGCCTGGACACTTTGCGCGCCGAGCACAATTGCGAAGCAATCTTTTACCTCTTGTGCGAGTGCGCATATTATTTTTCTCTTATAGGAAAGATACTTT
>JAAWBG010000137.1 GCA_022792535.1 Lachnospiraceae bacterium | reverse complement strand
GATTTCTTTTGGAATTGTAATCTGTGCCTTCTGACGAAGTTCCGCCAGCATAAGATCATCTCCTTTTCTTGTTTATGTCCTTGCGTTTTAGGTATATGGATATATTTGAAGAGTATTTACCCGAAGTTTAAACGAAGTAAGAAATTCCAACTTTCTCACTTGTAGTATATCCGCTTTTACGGAAATATGCAAGGGAAAAGCTTTTTTTCCCTTCCATTACAGCTTTCGCTCTTCCAAATACTTCGTCAAATTGCCAATATTGTATAGCGGAAAGTTGATCATCCAGTCCTGCTGCCGGAAATCGGACATGGACACCCGCACCGCCTCCTTCATATCATACTTTTCAGCAAATACTCTGAGACTCTTGGCCCGCAGGTTTTCTTCCGCCTTTACTTCCATGGGGATGATGCGCTCCTCAGTCTGGACCAGAAAGTCCAGCTCCGCTGTAGCGTTTTCCGCCGTCCAATAGAAAATATCATTTTCCGCGTCAACCAGCAGCTGCTGCAAAACATACTGCTCCGTCAGAGCGCCTTTGAATTCTTCAAACAGCCGGTTGCCCTCCAGTATGATTTTCGCGTTCAGGCGCGCCATAGCTCCCAGAAGGCCAATGTCCAGCACGAATAATTTAAAAGCCGAAAAGTCCTGGTATGCTCTGAGGGGAAAATCCGGTTTTTTTACCCGGTTGACCTTGTAGACCAGACCCGTATCCAGCAGCCAGGTGATGGCCACCTCATATTCTCTCGCCCGCGCGCCTTCGCGAATCAGTCCGTAGAGGAATTTTTTGTTTTCCTTTGCCAGCTGCGTGGGAATCGAATTCCACAGCATGCGGATTCTGGTGACGATTTCCCCCGGCGCATGCTTGGATAAGTCGTTTTCATAGGCATACAGCAATTTGTTCTGAATAGCCCGGACGCTTTTCAAATCCCTTTTGGTGATAAAATCCACTACTGCTTCCGGCATTCCCCCGACGTAATAATAGTACTTTAAATAGTCGATATACTTGCTTTGAAAGACGTGCATGATGTCAAAATCATTGTTATCCAGCACCGAGAGCAGCTGTTCTTCCCCGCAGGCCAGCAGAAATTCACGGAAGGTCAAAGGGTACAAATCACAGAAATCCACCTTCCCCACAGGAAAAGAAGTTCCCTGATGCAGCGCGACTCCCAATAGTGATCCTGCCGCAGCGATATGATACTGGGGAGCGTTTTCCTGAAAATATTTCAGAGACTTCAGGGCCCTGGGTATTTCCTGGATCTCGTCAAAAATAATGAGCGTATGCTCCGGATCGATTTTGAACCCCACCTCGATTTCGATCATGGCTATGATTCGGTCAATATCAAAGGCCTCTCGAAAGACCTCCTCCATTCGCTGGTTTTCATCCATGCTGACATATGCACAGGAGGAATAATGCAATCTGCCGAATTCTTTCAGCAGCCATGTTTTTCCAACCTGCCTGGCCCCGCGGAGAATCAGGGGCTTCCTGCCCGGCATAGCCTTCCATTGCTGCAATTGTTTTATCGCCTCGCGAAACATATAAATCACCTTCTCTCAGCAAACAGTTCTTTTTGTCTTATTATATACAGGAAATGTTCTTTTTACAAGGAGTATCACATTTTTTGAATGAATTTTTCATATGTATTACACATTATCTAAATGAAAGTTTTCGATTTTTTACACGTTTTAGAAAGGAACTTTACTGATTCGCGTACAGAACCCAAAGGATGCTCTCTTTCCCTGCAGCGTAAATATCACCCGCACCCCAAAGCCTTCTCCCTCCCGGCAGGCGGGCTTCATTTGACCAGAAATCCTCCATGCCTTACATTTTGGTGCGGTCAGCCACTATAAAAGTAAAGAAGAATCCCCGGACTGT
>JAAWBG010000064.1 GCA_022792535.1 Lachnospiraceae bacterium | reverse complement strand
GTAATCTTCCCTGCTTTGGACTATAATAATATTCGGTATTGTTTTTCATAGCAGATAAATTATACCAAAAAGAAAAGAACACCTCCAGGTTTTATTCCTGAAAGTGTTCTTTTTTGTTAAGAGACTTTTTTCACATCCCCAATATGCCCCAAAATAATTTTGGGGCATTCTGTCTTTGCCGCTTTAGCGGCAAGACCTTCTGAACTAGTGAATATTGAAAGGCACACTTTAAGCCCAGCTTAATTCCTTCCAAACTCGGACAAAATCAATCCCTCATTCCGATCCAGAGTCATACCCACGCTCCAACTGTTCACAAACAGCAGCAATGGATTCCCCTTTAGATCCTGAATCTTCTTCATATCAGAAGTTCCCGTCAGTTTTTCCATATCAATCTCTTTGTTTTCGATCCATCGGATATGTTCATAGGGCAGTTTTTCCAGTCGGATATCTACATTATACTCATTTTCCAGACGGTATTTCAACACATCAAACTGCAGAACCCCTACCACTCCCACAATGATCTCTTCCATTCCAGTGTGATATTCCTGAAAAATCTGAATGGCTCCTTCCTGGGCGATCTGAGTGATTCCCTTTACAAACTGTTTCCGTTTCATGGTATCCATCTGCCGCACCCTTGCAAAGTGCTCCGGCGCAAAGGTAGGAATTCCCTCAAATGCAAATTTATTTCCGGTATTGCTGATAGTATCTCCAATGGAAAAAATTCCCGGATCAAACACGCCGATAATATCTCCTGCATAAGCCTCTTCCACAATCTTCCGCTCCTGAGCCATCATCTGCTGAGGCTGAGACAGGCGCATTTTCTTTTCTCCCTGAATATGGGTCACTTCCATCCCTGCCTCGAATTTACCAGAGCAGATGCGCATAAACGCAATCCTGTCTCTGTGGGCTTTATTCATATTGGCCTGAATCTTAAAGACAAAGGCCGAAAATTCGGAAGAAAATGGGTCAATCTCCCCGATATCTGCTTTTCTGGGCAGAGGCGAGGTAGTCATCTGAAGAAAATGCTGAAGAAATGTTTCCACTCCAAAATTAGTCAGTGCAGATCCAAAAAATACTGGGGACAGCTCTCCTTTTGACACCAGGTCCAGATCAAATTCTGCGCTGGCTCCATCTAAAAGTTCGATCTCTTCCAGCAAAGTTTCTCTCTGCTCTTCTCCGATCTCCGCCAGCAGTTCTGGATCATCAATAGCAATATCTTTTTCCAGACCTTCTTTGGTTCCTTTTAAGGTATCGGAAAAGGTCATCACTTTCTTCGTATTTCTGTCATAGACTCCTTTAAAATTCTTTCCGGACCCTATGGGCCAGTTGATGGGACAGGTAGCAATTCCCAGCTCTTTCTCAATCTCGTCCAGCAGCTCAAAGGTATCGTTGGCGTCCCGGTCCATTTTATTGATAAAGGTGAAAATAGGAATGTGGCGCATCACACATACTTTGAACAGCTTTCTGGTCTGGGCCTCCACGCCTTTTGACCCGTCAATAACCATCACTGCAGAATCCGCCGCCATCAGCGTACGGTAGGTATCCTCAGAGAAATCCTGATGCCCCGGCGTATCCAGAATATTGATGCAATAGCCATCATAATTAAACTGCAGTACCGAAGAAGTCACTGAGATTCCTCTCTCTTTTTCAATTTCCATCCAATCAGAAACTGCATGGCGGGCCGTAGCTTTTCCCTTGACGGAACCAGCCAGATTGATGGCCCCGCCATACAATAAAAACTTCTCTGTCAGCGTAGTCTTTCCAGCGTCTGGATGGGAGATAATGGCAAAAGTTCTGCGTTTTTCGATTTCCTTCACTAAATCTGACAAGATAATTCCTCCATTTCTTTGATCAGCTTCCCGAAGGTTTGCAAAGCCTCTTCTATTGGTTCTTTCGTAGTCATATCCACGCCGGCGTCTTTCAAAAGATCAATGGGAGACTTGCTGCATCCACCCTTTAAAAATCTCAGATAACGTTCCACTGCCGGCTGTCCTTCCTCCAGAATCTTCTTGCTGAGAGCCATAGAGGCTGCAAAACTGGTGGCATATTGATACACATAAAAATTAGTGTAAAAATGAGGGATTCTTGCCCATTCAATGGCAATCTCATCATCTGACACAATGTCATTTCCATAGTACTGCACATTCAGATCATAATATAATTTTTTCAGGCTTTCAGCTGTCAGCGCTTTTCCTTCTTCTACCATCTGGTGAGTCAGAAGTTCAAATTCCGCAAACATCGTCTGACGATACAGGGTCGTACGGAACTGTTCTAGAAAATGATTGATTAAATATGCTCTTTTCTTCTTCTCTGTGGTCCGCTCCAGCAGATAATGCATCAGAAGAGCTTCGTTGCAGGTGGAAGCAACTTCTGCCACAAAGATCCTGTATTCACTGTCAAAAATATTGTTGTTTTTGGCAGAATAATAGGAGTGAAGGGCATGGCCCATTTCATGGGCAAGGGTAAATTCCGAATCCAGATTGTACTGATAATTCATCAACACGTAGGGATGAACAGAAAAACATCCTGCAGAATAAGCTCCGCTTCTCTTTCCTTCATTCTCATATTTGTCAATCCAGCGATTTTCAAATCCTTCTTTCAGCACGCTGACGTAGCCTTCTCCCAGTACTTGAAGAGCCTCTGCGATTTCTTTCTGAGCCTGTTCATAAGTAATTTTTCCAGTTTCCTCCTCCACGATAGGCACATAAATATCATACATGTGAAGTTCATCCACACCCATCAGTTTTTTCCGGAGAGATACATATTCATGCATATAATGTATATTCTCATGGACCGCCTCAATTAAATTGTAATATACTTCTTTTGGCACATTGTTGGCGTCTACCGCCGCCTCCATAGAGGAAGGATATTTTCTTGCTTTTGCATAGAAGCAATTTCCCTTAGCCTTCCCCTCATACAAGGATGCAAAGGTATTGCGGTATTGTTCATATCTGGCATAATAAGACTGAAATACTTCCCGGCGTACCCTCACATCCTTGCTCTCTAACATAGGTACAAACCGTCCGCTGCTGACTTTTACCATCTCTCCGTTTCCATCTTTTACCGTGGGATTTTCAAAATCTGCGTTCGCTAACAGACTGTAGGTTTTCTCCACTGCCTCTCCCATTTCCCTGGAAGAAGCCAGCAGTTCCTCCATTTCTGCAGACAGGGTATGCTCTTTCAGTCTTCTCAGATTATCAATGGTCACCTTATAATTGCAAAGCTCTGGCGTCTCCTGATAGAAACGCTGAATCTTTTCTTCTTCCATGGCTGCGATCCAGGTATCTATGGGAGCTGTCACCGTCACATATTTGTGATAGATTCCCATCATTTTTCCGCTTAAGATCTGATAATGGTCCTCTCCCGTATCTACGTCTTTGTTCCGCTCAGAATAGGTCAATCCTCTGTCTAATTTTATCATCAATTTTTCTAATTTCTGAAAATATTGCAATAACTGGGCGCCGCTGCCGGTAAGATCTTCTTCCGTAAAATTTTTTAATTCTTCCAGCCCATTCTCCACTTCTCCTGCTTCTTCTAAAAATGCCTCTTCCGACGAATATAAATCCTCAACCGCCCAAGTGTCTTCCTTGGCAGCCTGATCTCTTTTTATCAATTCTTTTGCCATATATAGTTCCTCCATATTTTAATAACGTTTCGATTATAGCATATCCTTCTTTCCTTTGCCACTGAAAAATCAAGGTTTAACTCTGCCCGTAACAGTTCAGCCATCGTCAAAGTTATGGGCGTATGCTGAACTGTCACCCTGCCCGTTCCAGCATCCGCCGGCTGAGCTTCTTTCGAATCACAAAATAGCAGATCAAATGTACCGTTCCTGTCAAAACCCAAGACACTGGATAGGAGATATACAGAGATAGCAAAGTATGATAACTTTGAAATATGGTAAAGATCCACAAAATCCGAAATCCACAGGCTCCCAGCAAAGATACGATCATTGGCAGCACTGCATAGCCTAAACCCCGGAGTTCTCCCACCATCACATCCATAATTCCGCACAGACAATACGTAGTGCAGATCACTGATAACCGCAGCAATCCCACCTGAATCACTTTTGGATCAGAGGAATAGACGCCCAGCAGTTGATTTCCAAACAGATAAGCCGCCCAGCCCATAACCAATCCCACTGCCGTCACCATTGCAAGACATTCTAACAACACTTTTCCAATCCGCTTGTAATTGCCGGCCCCAAAATTCTGACTGGTAAAACTAAGGGCTGTCTGATGATAAGAGTTCATTGCCATATAAATAAAACCCTCAATATTAGAAGCCGCTGTATTACCTGCCATTGCCACAGATCCAAAAGAATTGACCGAGGACTGAATCAACACATTGGACAGGGAAAACACCGTTCCCTGCAGTCCTGCCGGCAGGCCGATCCGTATAATCTGGAGAACCTTTTCTTTTTTCAGGCAGAGTTTCCTTCGTTCCAGCCGGCATCCTCCTTCCATCTTTGTCATACAGCGCAGGATCAGTCCCGCAGATACCATTTGAGAGATTACCGTAGCCAAAGCCACTCCTGCCACTCCTAACCGAAATCCAATCACAAAGATCAAGTTCAAACAGATATTGATCACACCGGCCGCCAGCAGATAATATAACGGTCTTTGGGTATCTCCCACTGCCCGTAAAATAGAACTGCCAAAATTATATAACAGGATTACTGGCATTCCTGCAAAATAAATTCGAATATATAACACCGCTTGATCCAAAACATCTGCCGGAGTCCCCATCACTACCAAAATCTGAGGCGCCACTATCATTCCAAAAACCATCAGTCCCAAGCCGCAGACCAAGCCTAACAGGACAGCGCTGTGCACCGTCTCGCTGATCTCCCGTTCCCGCTTTGCTCCATAAAATCTTGCGACTAACACATTGGCCCCTACAGAAAATCCGATAAAGAGATTCGTCAGCAGATTGATCAAAGATGCATTAGCTCCCACTGCCGCTAAGGCTGTACTTCCTGCAAACCGTCCCACTACCACCATATCTGCCGCATTAAACAATAACTGTAAAATGCTGGAAATCATTAAGGGAATGGAAAATAATAAAATTTTAGGAAACAGCGCCCCGCTGCACATGTCAATTTCATAAGATTTTCTCTTCATATCTATTCCTTCTTTGATTTATATTGATTCAGATATTCGTATTATAGCAGATATCCGGTTAAAATAAAAAGGAATTTCGTAAAACGAAATTCTGCGCCGCAAATGCATCGCTTTTGACACCCGAATCCTATAAGATAAAATAAGCAGGAAACCTTTCCTATAAGATAAGATTTCCTGCCTTTTATATCACATGATATTCAACGAGATATCATCTCAAAATTTTATTTCTCTTTTTTCCCAAAACGAATCTTAAACTGACGCTTCATAGCATAGGGAAGAATTGCCTTCATCTTGTCTTCTGTCTTGACCATTCTGCTGCACTCTGGATTGTCCCGGAACAGATGAATAGCGTCAAATTCACACTTGGTCGTGCAGACACCACAACCAATACATTTGTTGGTATCCACCACAGAAGCACCGCAGCCTAAGCATCTGGAAGTCTCAATCTTCACCTGTTCTTCCGTCAATGTCTTGTGAGCATCCCGGAATGATTTCTTATGATCAATCTTCTCATCCATGGCTGGAACCTGCCTGGAAGAATTATCATAATTTTCCAATACCAGATTATCTTTGTCTAATTCGATAAACTGCCGTCTGTTACGCCCCACTGTCATGCTGGTATTAGGCTGTACAAAACGATGGATGGACACTGCCCCTTCTTTTCCTGCCGCAATGGCATCAATGGCAAATTTCGGTCCGGTGTACACATCACCGCCCACAAAAATATCTGGCTGTGCAGTCTGATAAGTCAATGCATCTGCAACTGCTCCGTTGCCTCTGCCCAGTTCTACATTAGAACCTTCTAACAGATTGCCCCACTCAATGCTCTGTCCAATACTTAAGAATACATGATCGCATTCTACTGTGATACATTCTGATTCATTGTAGGTAGGATTGAAACGTCCGTTTTCGTCATGAAGGGAAACACATTTCTTCAATACGATTCCCTTGACTTTTCCATTCTCCGTCAAAATCTCTTTGGGACCCCAGCCACAGTTGATCTCAACATTTTCTTCTTCTGCCTCCATGATCTCTTCTTTGGAAGCGGGCATCTGTTCTCTGGATTCCAGACAGTACATAGACACATGTTCTGCTCCGCAGCGTCCGCTGGAACGAGCTACGTCGATGGCCACGTTTCCGCCTCCGATTACCACTGCTTTGCCTTCTACTTTGTAATCTTCATTGCCGCCTACGATCCGCAGGAAGTCCACTGCAGTCATAACATTTTCTGCATCCTCGCCAGGAATGCCTGCTTTTCTTCCGCCCTGGCATCCAATTGCAATATAGAACGCCTGATAGCCCTGACTGCGCAGTTCATCTAAGGTAATATCCTTTCCAACTTCCACGTTGCAGCGGATATCCACGCCCAGTTCCCGTATCACATCCACCTCAGCAGCTACCACGTCTTTTTCTAATTTATAAGATGGTATACCATAGACCAGCATACCGCCTGGCACCTCATTTTTCTCAAATACCGTAGGTTTGTATCCTTTTTCTGCCAGGTAATAAGCACAGGAAAGTCCTGCCGGGCCTCCTCCGATAATCGCGATCTTCTGGGGGAAGGTTCCCCGGTTGGATGGCTGAATAATCGGCGGGATATAGCGGTTTTCTGCCACTAAATCCTGCTGGGCAATAAATTTCTTCACTTCGTCAATGGCCACTGCCTGGTCTACCGTGCCTCTGGTACACGCATCTTCACAGCGGCGGTTACAGATACGTCCGCATACTGCCGGGAAAGGATTCTCCTTTTTAATCAGGGCAAGTGCATCCCGATAACGTCCCTGGGCTGCCATTTTCAGATAACCCTGTACTGCAATATGAGCCGGGCAGGCAGTTTTACAAGGCGCTGTTCCTGTATCATAACAGTTGATTCTGTTTTTATCACGGTAATCTTCATCCCATTTTTCCGGTCCCCATTTTATTCTGTCCGGGAGTTCTTGTTTGGGATATGTAATCGGACCGTCCTTGGTACAGATCTTCTGTCCTAATTTTACCGCGCCGGCAGGACAGTATTCCACGCATCTTCCACAAGCCACGCAATTCTCTGTCTCTACTTTTGCCACATAAGCAGATCTTGACATATTCGGCGTGTTAAATAACTGAGAGGTACGCAATGCATTACAGATATTTACATTACAGTTACAGATGGCAAAAATCTTATTCTCACCGTCAATATTTGTAATCTGATGTACAAATCCATTATCCTCTGCATGTTTTAAAATCCGCAGAACCTCATCATAATCAACGTAATGGCCTTTGTTGGTCTCCACCAGATAATCTGCCATATCACCTACGCCGATACACCAGTCTTCCGGATCGTCTCCGCAGCCTTCTTCCATCACTGCCCTGGACATACGGCAGGAGCAGGGACTTGCTGCATATTTTCCTTCGTATTTTTTCAACCAGTGAGAAATATGCTCTACATCAGCAGAATGATTCTCTGCCTCGATAGCTTTCTCCACTGGAATTACGTGCATTCCGATTCCTGCCCCTCCCGGAGGTACCATAGGCGTAACTTTCTCCAGTGGCAGACGAGTCATCCGTTCAAAAAAGCTGGCAACTTCCGGATGCTCCTCTAAGGTCTCTTTTCGCATATTTACAAATTCTGCACTTCCAGGCACAAACAGAGGCAGAATATATTGTTTTTCATGTTTGGGATTCTCCCAGTTATATTCCAAAAGTCCCACATAACTCATATCGTACAGCAGTTTTTCCAGAGATTCCTGATCTTTCCCTGTCACACTTACCAGTTGTTCTAATGTCATGGGTTTGCGCACCTTCATCTTCAGGGCCACCTCTGCCATCTCATCCGTCACAACTGCGTCCAGCCCCCAGTATTCCGGGTCGTCAATGGTTACCTTATGTCCAATTCGGTCTGTAATCATCTGTCCCAATTTTAAAATATTTTCTCTGGGAGTTCTGCCCTTTGGCGGTTCATAAATCTTCATCTTCCTTGTACTCCTTCCTTGCAGGAGAAAATCATATCCTTTGCAGTCAAGCTCAGCGCTCTTTCTACTTTTCTCTGCTCTTTACGGATATTATAACATGCAAAAAAGACCTTGCCTATGAAGAAATCGCCATTGTTTTACATTCTGCATACATTGTCAAAATTGGTCTGTCCAATTTCCATTCTTTTCCAAACCGCATTTTTACGCGTTTTTTCTTATTTCCATAGATGAGAAGTCTGTTCTTCCAAAAATAGGAAGAACCAGAAAACCCATCCCTTGTTCTCTAAACTGTCAATACAGATTCTATAAAATTTGGCAGTATTTTGGATTCTCCAGATAGATCCAGCCAGCGCCGCTTTTCAGTCTTCCCCAGCCATTTTTTACCTCTGTAATGGTAAATACTCCTTTTCCAGTCTGACCCCTTACCGTTCCTTTCATAGATGGCTCGCTTCGGTAATTCAGGTCAGTGACCAATACTTTCACCTGAAAGGGAACTTTTATCTTCCCCGTCTCTCCCTGGCTTCCGCTGACATTGGCATAGATCACCTTTCCACTTTCATCATATACCTTCTGTCCAGGTTTACAGTCTTTGATGGCAAAATCTTTGTTATGGTAAGCTCCCGTCTGATTCTGGCAGATTCCATTTTCCCATCCAGAACCAACGCGGTACCATTGTTCTGCCTCTTCCTTTTTCACTGCAGGCACAGACGTTTCTTTTTCTCCCTGAGACTCTTTCTGGGGCTGTCCGGCCTGTTTTTTGAAATCTTCCCATAAAGCCGGGGCATCCATCATTTTCCGCGGACAGTATTTTCCCTTAGCGTCAAAATGGCGGATCACACGTTCCCCAGGAATCCCGGTCTCTTTGATCAGATATTTTACCAGCTCTATGGCGTTTACGCGGGCTTTCGTATAATCTCCGTCACTGTTGACGCAGATCTCAATATTGATGGTATTGCGGTTAGAAGCGTCCTTTACTGAATGATTTCCTCCATATTCCTTTCCCACGGAATAAGTGCCATTCCGGTGGTCTGCTGCCTGATATACCCCGTCAGAGCCCGCGTAATAATGCACAGAAGTGCTTAAATGCCCTGCCGCCTGAGCGGAGGCATGGCGCTGCGCCCCCGCTCCTTTAGAAAAATTATCTGTCTCGTGCACCACAATGTATTTGGGCTGATTCTGCCCTTTGTATGTATTTTTATCTGAAATGTAATTTTTGTTAATTTCCATCTGGGTTTCCTCCTTTTTACCTTTCTTTTCCACTGTTTTCACTTTCTGCCTCTTCTTTTACCTCTGTGCTTTCTTCCAGTTCCGGCAGGCCTTTCAGGGAAGTAAGCAAAGAAGCGATTCCTGCCAATGCAGCTGTTCCTAAGACAACTTTCCAGTCTACTTCTGTGATCATAGCCGTGGCCGGAAGCATAGCTGCCGCTGACTGAGCCATGGTTTTCACTGCACGAATTCCTGCAGCTTTCATCCATTGTCTTGCTTTTTCATTCAAAAATATTCCTTTTAAAATGTTTTCTTTCACTATAATTCCTCACTCTCTTCTGATTCTCTTTCTTCTGGCATCTCCAATAGTTTGTGATAAAGTTTCGTTGCAACGTCGTTTCCACCAAGATTGTGGTACGATTCATACACTTTCTTCACACTTTCCTTTGCATAAATAGGACAGCAGGCCCGGTCCAGATATTTATTATAATTCTGAACAATACTTTCCCGCAGAAGGCTCTTCACTCCCTCTGCAATGGCAGTGCTTTTCTGCTGTTCGTCTTTCAGGCGCTTTTTCACATCCCGGTAGAGACATCCCAGAATAAACGTGACGATGGCAAAAAGCCATTCCAGCCAGTTTTCCTGGATAAATTGCAGGATATACATAGACTTCACCTCCCTTCGGTGCATATTATTTTTACACTAAGAAAAGCCCTTAAAAAATTAAGGGCTTTTCTTAGTGTAAACTATGGGATGGGGCTCTTTCTTTCATAAAACACGGATTTAAATTCTCATACTGGCAGCAGTTCCATTCATGTGTCCAGTACAGAAAAGAGCACATGGAATGGGAAACAGAATTCTATTATTGGAGCCGCAAGCACAATCACATCTTCTAACTTGACCGGAAACAGGGTGCTTATATCAGATTCCTCTGGAAAGGTGTCAGCATCCGGTGTTACAAGTACAGAGTTAATATCTGCTGTTCCTGGTTATGGAGGTATGTACCATACAAATTCTGGATTTATGACGGTTTCCAATGCAAATTGGACTAAAGTTCCAATAGATGCAGGTGCAGGAAATGATTGTATAAGATATAATTCTTCATTAAAAAGATTAGATATCTTAAAAGCTGGACATTATGCGTTTCTCGGAAGCGTAACAATTTCTAGTACTGGCAATGCTGGTTACGTAAAAGGAGTGAAAATACTTAAAGATGGAATTGATGTTGGATATTATGCGACTACGAAATGTGTTTCTACCGCACCTTGGACTACAATATCAACGCCGCTGTTTGCTAATTCATTCAGTGCTGGAGGTTATTTAGAATTATACTTCAGGGATGAAGGCGGGTCAGCTACGATTGGTCACACTTATTTAACGGTCATAAAAGTGGGATAGCCTATTTTAAATAAATAAATTTATGTTTTGTGAACAAAAATCCACATTTTTGACGCATTATTCCTAAAATATCAACTATTTTTGTATAAAAACAGCTCCGGATATTAGGCCGGAGTAAAAAATTATCTTCGTTTTATCTATTTTTATACTGCTTTATACTGCATATTTATTGTAAGCAGTCTTTACATTTTTTTGGGAAATATAACAGTAAATCTGCGTTGTTTTCAAATCTGCATGGCCTAAAATCGCGGCCACATCTTGTATATTCATTCCACGATCCAAAAGATTTGTCGCCAATGTTCTGCGATATCTGTGAGGATGTACATCAGATACATCTGCTTTTGCTCCAAGCCTCTTTAAAAGAGCCTCAATTCCATTTTTCCCAAGCCTTTCCGTTCCTTTTCCGGCAAACAGCGCCTCCTTTTGATCCTTTCTCTCTGACAGATAATTTTTCAAATGCATTCCTGCCACTTCTGATAAATAAACGGTTCTTTCTTTATTTCCTTTTCCTAATACGGTGCATTCCATACGCTCAAAATCAATATCTTCCACATTTAATTTTGCCACTTCTGATACCCGGCATCCAGTACAATACAAAAAATCAAGCAATGCCAAATCTCTTGTATTTTCACAGGCCATCCGCAGCTTTTCCATTTCTGCCGCAGTATAAGGCCTTTTTACTTTTTTTCGGTATTTAATCTGCTTGATCGAGGCACAAGGATTATGCTGAATCAGGCCTTCTGTGGAAAGCCATCCAAAAAAGCTGGAATAGCATCTGCGAATTCCATCTAAGGTTCGATTGCTTAATTTCACCTCTGATCTTTCCCGCCGATAGGATAAATAAAAACGGATATCGTAAGGGGTTATCTCAAAAACGGGTTTCCCAAGAAAACGAATCAATTTTAAATTTTCATTTGCATATCTTTGCAGAGTTGATTCTGCAATCCCCTCCACCCGCTTAGTTGCAAGAAATTTTTTCAACATTTTTTCTGCACTGTTATCCAACAATGCAACCTCTGTGCACCTTTCCGTCACTTCATAATGATTTAGCTCAATTATAAGGATATCCTGTATGGTATCTATAACTGTCTCTTCCACCCTTCCCTCCAATCCTTGTATCACTTTCTGAATTATTTTTTCTCTTATGTCCATGTGAATACCTCCCGTTTTCTTTCCATTTTATCACCTCAGGAAGAAAACGGGAGGTTATTATTATTCACAAAACATAAATTTATTTAAGCAATTCTTTTCCACATATAACAGGTAATATATGGCTGCATAATACTTTGTGCGGAAGATAATTCAGCGTATGTGGTTACACCGGTAACAC
Organism: Lachnospiraceae bacterium; assembly: GCA_022792535.1. Lineage (GTDB taxonomy): Bacteria > Bacillota > Clostridia > Lachnospirales > Lachnospiraceae > Petralouisia. The sequence continues at coordinate 17,857 of JAAWBG010000064.1, read as the reverse complement.
CTGTATTTCCGTGATTGTGAGCAGCGTTTCCACCTGCATTACTTTGGCTCAATGTATGTACATGATTTGGAACCGTATGGGTATGAGCGCCGCTGGATGCAATAGCGCTATAATAGTCTGTACCGCCGCCGCTCATGATAGCTCGCACGCTGCCCGATGCTCCGATTTTTTCACCTTTAACAGTATGCGCATGATTTCCACTGCTGCCAATACTGCATTGCCCTCCTCCAGTAACCGAAACAGAATGTCCATGAGACGGTATCTGAGCAAGTGTCAACGCACAATCTCCAGTAGAATGGTTGTGAGGCTGTGATGTATGTGCATGGTTTAAATTAACCGTCTTACTTCCACCAGTTTTTTCTATCGTATTAAAATCACCATCTGATGTGTTCACTCCTACTGGCACCCTTCCAGTTCCCCAAGCAGTCCATGTTCCGCCAAAAACCGTTCCTGGATTGGCAGAATTGACGCTCATATAGATGGATCCAATTGGATAAACACGTTCCAATAAATCCGTGTTTAGTTTACTAATAGCCCCTGTCACAGTGCCGCCTCCTAGACTGGATATATTCGTAGTTCCAAGTCTTCCATAAAGCCAGCGGATATTCTGAAACATGGTGGATACCTTGTTAAAAATATTACTGTGTTTCTCACCGTTTTCCAGTACAGGTACATTGGACCAGGAAGCCGGTTCTAACTTATCTTCGCTTGTAAAAGTCACAGTATTTTCTTTGCTGTCTCCTGTCTTAGACAAAGCCTCCTCTTTATCCATCTTTTTTCTGATGGCTTCGTTTAAGGCTTCCATCACTGTTTCATTTTCGGAAAGAGCGTCTGCAACCTCTTTCAAGGTATCTAATGTTTCTGGGGCACCGTCAACCAGCTGTGCAATTTTTTGGTCTGTATACTCTGCAGACTGCTGATAATAATGATCAAAGGCGGTCTGCTGGGCAGTAGACACTGGTTTGTCCATATCTGAAGTATTATCTGCACTTCCTAATCCAACCTGGGATTTGGTAACTTTGTGAGGATTCTCTTGATCCTGCTGATGCTCTGCCAATTCATTGCTGATCATCAGCACGTCGCCTACTGTGGCAACACCTGCCTTATCCACCACAAGCTGTACTGCAGCCTCACTTTCCAGTTGTAATTTTAATTTTATGCTGGCGCCGCTTACTGCAGTTTTTCCTGCCGGAATGTAAAGGTTTTCCGTCTGCTCTCTTACTGCTGCAAACAAAACAGGCGCTTCTCCTTCCATTTCCGCATAGATCCCCAATGTCCGCAGATAATAGCCATTTTCTAAATCATTGTTCTCAAAAACAAGCTTTATCTCTATGGTATCTCCTTCTCTTGCAACATGTTCAATTGGAATCGTCTGTCTGATTTCCTGCAATTCACATAATGAGAAAAGTTCCCCCTCTTCATAGCTTTTTTCTGATGTGGATGCCTCTGTAAAATCTACTTTTTTTCCAAAAGAAAATGCCTGATTCAGCATTTTCTTTCCTTCGTCTGTTATTATTATTTTTGAAAATTGTGCCATTTTATCCTCTCCTAACTTATGTTTATGAACTGTAATGCGTCCAATAAGATATATTTATTAAGTTTCTAATTTTTTATTTCTATCACATCTGTGCAGACAATACCTCCTGCGCAGAAAACCCTTCCTTCCGGTAAAAATTTTACTTCATTTTCAAACAGGACTTCCATATTACAGGGCATCATTTCATCCAGAATCCTTCTCAGCTCTTCTGCCTGGCCGAACAGCGTAAGTTCCGTGTAAATCTGTATGGTATACCCTTTTTTCAAATCTCCTGTTATCTTAAAATCAGAATCCCCGCACAAAACGGCAATCTTTTCTACCAGCATCCGCATCGTATACGGAAGGGTAATAAACCAATTGCTCTGCACCCTGGCTCTTCTGCTCTCTAATGTATCAGAATCAGAAGGAAAGATCCCTAAAATTTTTTCAAATCGCTCTATTCCAGATTCATCTGCGGTTGCGATAAATTCATTTGCAAGGATTTTGTCTGCCGCTTTCCAGAGGATTCGAAATTCAGAATCCTCTGGGGTAAGCGCTGCATGTATTTCTTCATACTCTTTTAAAAATGGAGGCAGATAAGAAACCAGTTCTACTTCTCTGATCATAAGCCTGCACCTCCAAATATGGAATCTTGTTTCCGATCCTGAACTGTCTTAGACACTTCTGTCCTTGGGCCTGCATCTTCAAATATGGGAACCTGGAACTCGCCTAAGATCAGATTTTCATCTGAACCATTGAGCAGTGTATCCTGAATATCCAAAATTCCCTGAATTGCCAAAAGACGGGACTCTATCTGCCTGGTCCTTACGATCAACTGCTGATTATCCGCCCAGCTCTTCCGCAGATCCAGCAGATAATCATTTATCACACGATCAATTTTTCCCTGGAGATTGTTCCAATCATATCCAGAATCAAAGGTAATATTGGTTCTTACTTTAATGGGAACTCCTTCTGCACTCTGTACAGACACCACATGACCGATGGGGGCAAAACCATACCCTTCTCCTACATTTTCCTCTGGATCTAAAGTCTCCTGAACTCTTTGGATCAATGTATCTGACGCCACATTAAAATCTGAATTCAGAATAGTCAAAAGCACGGTCCCTCCAACGGTAAGTTTCTTTTCTCCTGCGGCACGGTACACCGTATCCAGCCAGTCTTTCACCTCTTCGCCGACAGTATCTTGAATCCCCTGGTACCATGTTTTTACTTCCTCTGTAGGAATCATGGCAGAGGGAGTGATTCCGCCATTCCAGGCCCTTGTAACTTTCGTCTCTCCAACGCCTGGTATTCCATTGGTCTTTTCCAGATAGTCCCGGACGTTCCCTCCAAATGCCTTTTCATCAAAAGATGCAAAATACCTCTGGCGCAATTCTTCTGTCTCTTCTTCCTCTTCTCCTGGAATGAGAACCTCTGTCAATTCAGCTTTTTCCAATCCTTCCATGTATTCCACTGGTATCATACTGCCAAAATACTGATTTCCTTCTTTCCCTTCTGTCTCACATTGTACCTGGTATTCTCCTTCCGTAATCTTTTCCATAACTGTATAATAAAGAGAACCCATGCTGAAGCGCTTTCCTGTCATCTCCATGTTTGAGGGGGTAAATACTCCCCGCAAAACCGCTTTTGTGGACGGATAAGGATGAATCCCCCTCTCCTTGCAGCGCAGAATCAAAAATTCTCTGGAAGCTGTGTCTCCGTATGCCTCTTTTAAGATCTGATCCAATTCCAGATACAAGATCTGAAATTCAATAGCTGCAGGAGAATGAGTGTCCCAGATAATAGAGCCTTCCCGCTTGTCAAAATAATCTGGAACACGATTCAGCATCCGATCCAGGATCACTTCATAAGTTGTATCTTCATACATTAGATTTCCACCTCTCTTTCTGCCTGTATCGTTCCAAAAATAGTGTGTACCGTAAATGCTGCATGAATCACTCCTTTTTGAGACAGATCAAATTCAAACCCATCCACACTTTCAATCCTGTCATCCTGTGTAAGGGCCTCTGTAATCCGCCTTTTCAGTTCTGGACATACATAAGAAACTGGTTCTCCAAACAGATCATGTATTTCGATCCCATAATTCCAGGAATACATAATATATTGATACCGTTCTGTCAGCAGAATCTTATAGACTGCCTGTCTCACAGCTTCCAATCCATCTGTGTATCCCTGCACCCTTCTTGATTCCAGAATCATTCGATAGGTTTTGCTTGGCTGTTTTTCTATCTCAAAATCCTGATCCAGGAATCCAATTGCTGTCGGTATCATGACGCTGCCCGGTCCCATACAAGATATTTTTGTCCCCCCTGCTGTCTCACCAGGATTACCTCATCTCCCACTGCCAAGCCATTGTGAATGGTGATTTCTTTGGTTCCTGTGAGCCCATGGGTATGGGCCTCCCCTCCCTCTGTCTCTGTTTCAAACATGTGGGTATGTTCTGGTTCTCCCCCTGGTTTTGTCTCTCCTTTCGTCTTGCCAGCAGGTTTCCCTGCATACTCTTCTGTCTCCCAGGCCATGGACACTTGAATCACATAATCTGTCACATTTCTGGAAAAGATCATCTGAGCTTCATTTAATATCATCTTCTGCTCCACATTAATTTTCACCGGATTAGTCTGTATCACAGTCCCAAAACAGATATTTACCGGTTTTGTGGATTCCATCGCATCAATGGACGCCTTTTTCACTGTTTTTACTAATTCTACTGCATCAGGCAATAAACTCACCTCCTCTAAGTGTCAGATCCATCCAGTGTTCATTTCCTTTGTAAATATGTTTGCATTTCTCCACCAGCATAAAATTTTTCACTTTCTTATCTCCTAAGTTTATGTTTACCAATACCAAACTTCCTGCCCGGACCCGGTTGTCTCCTGCCGCTTTTGAGATACTCAGATTCCTTGTCTTCTGATTATAGAGTTTCAGCAATGCGTCTGCTTTCGCTTTTCCATTCTCCCCTTTCTGAAGGGTATCAAAATATTGAAGAATCCCCCAGCGGTTCATATTGGAACTGTCCTGGGCAATATAAATATCTCGTTTCCCTGAACTTTCATTGTCATATGCCAGTTTAATCCGATTGTAAGTGTTGTCATCAACGCTGGAAACATAATCAAAATTTTCTCCCGTATCTGCATCAATCAGCAAATATTTTTCTTTTTTTCTGACATACATATTTGAGATATTTTTCAGGGTCAGTTTCCCAAAATCATCATACAAAACATACATTTCTTTTTTGTTCTGCAAGGTCAGATCCAGGGCATTTTCTATCATTTCAAACAGAGACGTATTTTCTTCTACCCTGGATGGTATCACATATTTGGTGTTTTCAAGTTTTCCTGTACAAAGCTGGTAATCGTCTGCCACCATCTTCACAAACTGATCAGCGGTTTTATTCTCATATACTTTTGTATCTTTATTTTTCAGGTAGCGGAGCTGGTCATAGGCAGTGACTGCCACTTCCCAGACCTTTCCCTCCTTTTTGGAACGCTGCTGTTTAAAAATGAACCCAAAAAAGATCTTGTCCCCGTTTACCTTAAGTCTCACCGGACTTCCTTCTGAAATATCAAGTTTTTTATCGCTTAACACCTTGAAGGATAATTTCCCCGGCGTGCTCCTGCGCTCTGTAGACCATTCGATCTCTTCTTCTGCAGCGGGACGGTACACTTTCGTCCCTTTTTCATTTCCGATCAAAAGTTCTATCTCCACTTTCATCCAGAATTCCTCCTATATAGCTGGGATCGTCAAGACCTGCCCTGGGTAGATCAGATTCGGATTTCCCCCTATCACAGCCCGGTTGGCATCATAAATAATGGTATAGAGGGCTCCGTTTCCATAAAAACGCTTTGCAATGTTCCACAGACAGTCCCCTTTTACCACCGTGTAGCTTTGGGCGGCAGGCGGCGTGGGCTCATTGCCCGGCGGCCGTACTTCTTCTTCCTCTGCCTTTGGTTTGATATGATCCATAGCAATTTTTACTGTTTTTGTGCCAAAATCCCGGTACTGTTTTAACTTTATGCTTACCTTTATGTCAAATCCTTCTGCAGCATTCTCCGTGATCTTATAGTCTTCCAGCGATACCTTTATATTTGTGTCCACCAGATCTTTTCCGTTGGGAAACTGCCTGGACACAATGAACTGAAACTTCTTTTGTTTCACCTTCAATTTTTCTAAGTAATCCAAAAAATATTTCGCTGGCTTGAATTTTGATTTATAGACTGCAAAGGGATATTTCACCTGGGGCAGCAGACATTCAAACTCAATATCCGTCAATTCCGGCTTTTTTAAGAGATTCACCTGCTCCCCATTGATTAATGTGATCGTCTTGTTTGCGTTGTTAATCTTAATCTGCAGTTTTTCCGGCGGAACCGGCAGCAGACATTTATCCAGATAAAAATCATACCTTCCTTTTGCCATCAGTCATGCACTCCTTCCACCATCCTGTCAACTGCTTCACTTACCGAATTCGTCAGTTTGGCCATAAACCCGTCAATATCGTCGCCATTTTTAATGGTATTCTGCATGCCGGACTGATCAATACTGATCTCCGCTACAGTAAATCGGTTTACCGTCTCTTGTTCTGCAATGTCGCGCAGGTATTTCAAATCTTCCTGGGAAATACTCATGGACTCTGCCATGGCTCCCGTGTTGCCGGCAATATCATTCAGATTTCCGGCCGCTCCGCTGTTGTTGAGCCCATTGGCAATTCCATCGCCGAGACCTCCGCCGCCGAAACCTCCGCTGTTTCCCAAATCTTTTCCAAAATCCTTTTCACCTGGCATTTCATCTTTATTAAAAAGCCCAGAAAGCGCATTTTCTATTCCCTGTCCAAGACCATATCCTGCATCCCATGCATCTTTATAACCAAGTCTATCAAGATGATAATCTGATCCATCCAGCTTTTTCATTACCTCTTCTTCCTCGCCAAATGTTTTATCTACCCAGTCATCTAACGAATCACGCCAACCAGCCACTGTTCCAGAAAGATTCGAGCCAAAAACAGTATCAATTGCAGATGCTAAACTCTCTAACACACTTAAAATCCAATCTGCCAAATCTGCAAATAAATGAGCAATTGCATTGATCGGATCATTAAATATATTGCCAAAAAAATTTGCAAACATCGCTATAAAGTTCCAAAGCATGCAAAAAATATCTACAACAAAATTGAAAAGTGTAGCAAAAAGATTCCAAATGAAGGCCCCTGCTACTGCTAATGCGCCTATGATAATCCCTGTTGCCGATACTGTCGTTCCTGCAAAATGATTTATAGCTGCCACTATCGCATAAAAAATTGCTATAAGAGCTATCATTAATATAATAATCCACACAATCGGACAGGCATACATGGCTGAATTCAATCCCATCTGTGCAGTTGCCTGAGCCCATGTTGCACCTGTCAAAAGCATAGTTGCTGCCGCTCCAAGCAGTTTTAATCCTGTCATCACCGCAGTTACTGCCGCAGACAACAATTCCATTCCTTTTACAATCCCAAGATATATGGCATAAACCGCCAAAGCAGCAATAATTCCATAGATAATAGGACTGATCACCGACCAGTTCTCCGCAATAAAATTTCCAATTCCCGACATCAGTTCAAACACCCAGGAAACCACTGTCGCCAGCAGATACATTCCCTGTATTATGCCATTAAGGAACATCTGAAATTCTTCACTGTTTGCGATCTCACTTATCTGCTCCAAAACAGGCTGCAATGCCATCTGAAGATTATTCTGCAGAGAAGTCTGAATCTGTTCAAAGGTCATAGGCATATCTGCAAACTTTGCATTGGTTTCATCTGCGGCGGAAAACATGGCCGCTTTTATCACATCAGCCGAGATTCCACCCTCTTCTGCCATACTCCGCAGCTGCTCTTTCGGCACATTCATATAATCCGCAATGGTCTGGATAATGTTAGGCGCCTGAGCCAGAATATTGTTATACTCTTCTCCCTGCAGTACGCCGGAACTCATTACCTGGGTAAGCTGCTGCATCACTTCTGAGCTGCCGGAAGCATCTGCCCCCGCCAGGGTACTCTGCTTGTTCACCTGCTCCACAAATCCAATAGTCTCTTCGCTGCTGGAAAAAGCGCCTCCCGCCATACTGTTCATCTGGGTAACTGCATCTACCGTTCCCTGGTAAGACCCTCTGGAACGCTCTGCCGATTGAAAAATCATATTCTGCAGTTCCGGCGTAGTCTGTGCCCCGTCATTCATAGTATCCAGACGGGCAGTTGTGACCACCATCTGATCTGACATTTCTGCCGCCTCTGCAAATTTTGCCTTTGCAATGGCCGCCACATTTTTTACCGCTTGTATGAACTCCTCTGCTTTGTTGGAGCTCTCTTCCATCTCATTATTTAACTGTTCCTGTGCTTCCACATTATGCTCGATATAACTTGCTGTGGTACTTACAGTACGGGATAAACGAAGATAAGCCCCTTCTGCTGCGGAAACATTCATACCTCCCATAACAGAATCCATATTCTGCTGTCTGTCTATCAGCTGAAGCTGGTTCGACTGCACCGGCTGTATATGACTTCTGGCTGCTGCAACCTCCAGATTTATAGATTCTACGGTCTGATACAACATGCTTGTAAAATTACTTTGCAGCTCCGCTGCCGCTTGAATGGAAGACATCTCACTCTCACCTGCCTCTCTTCCTATGAGATTTCTGTTTCATTTCTTTTTCTCTTTTTTTATCCTGCTCCACCTTTATCTGAATGGATGCTATGACAAAGGCTTTTTCCCGTTCATCCAGCCCCAGAAATACCGATGGAAGCATGTGTAATTTCAGAAGGGCATAATAAGCATAATTCGCTTCCCAATCCCCTTCCTCTATTAGTTTTTTGCTTCATTTACCTTTTCATCAAAAGAAACGTCAAACCCCTGGAACTTCTGGATGTAAGCAGCAAGATCGTTATATTCTCCCGGATCATCCACCATAGCCATCAAAAGATCTTCCGGCGTCTTCACTCCATAAGAATCCTGCAGTTCTTCATCATATAAATCCGGAACAGCCACGGATGCAGTGATCATCTTTCGGATATACTGTGAAGACTTCAATTTCGGCCGATACATATTCGGTTTTCCGGTAATGGGAATCTCCATCATACATGCTTCCCGGATATCATCATTCTCTCTGGAAGAAATATGGCGGAATTCCCATTCCAAAGGTTCCCCATTTTCATCACAAAGGGATTTTGTGACAACGTGTCTTTCATTCTCTTTTACTTTTTTATTTGCTCTCATAAATCTTGAAAACTGTGACATAATATTTCCTCTCTTTCTGTTTGCTGTGAATGTATTTTTCATGGACAAAAGTATGACAGAAAAATCTGCCAAAACTTTTGTCCATGAGAGCACCTGGTCTTCCTAATCAGCAGGACTATGACCCTAAACTGTAGAGGTGACCGTAGCTGCAACAGACTGCAGCATGGCGCATTTTATTTTTACTGTAACTTTAAATTATTAAAACAACATTTAATATCCCTGTAGTTCCTTGAATTTTTCTGGCATATCCCAGCTCTCAAAAGTACCGGACAACTCCTCGTCCATGATCTCTTCTCCTGCCTCGAATTTAGCCAGAATAAAGCTGTCGCACAGACATCCCCGATGGATGATTGTCTGACGCCCTGCCTGACTGGTAGGATCTTCATTGCTGACCTGGATCTCAAAGTAAGGCATTTTCCCTGTTTTCTGGTATTCGTCTGCAATCTCACGTAAATGAGACTGATTATAATGGGCAGTACCACTCCAGGTTCCTTTTCCGCCGGCAGCCTTATGTCCCATTCCTACTTTTCCAAGAATCGGCACGTCTGTGATATTTACTTCCCATTTGCTCTCAAAATTGATCATACTCATAAAATTATAGCGGCGTTTGCCAATGGTGATATAGCACTCTGCCAGACCACCGTAAATCGCATCACTTGCATTCATTATCGCATTTCCCATTTGTCCTCATACTCCTTTCCTAAGCAATTGTAACTGTCATATACAGTTTTCCCATGGCATTTACAACCGTCACTGCATCTGTTACCACCACTGTTTTCTTTGTATTTCCCTGTTCCACCACTACATCTGCGTCAGAAAAATTCTCGATTGCCCGGATCTGTTCTAACTGTCTGTGATGATCTACGATATCAGACCAGAGAGAAACTCTTCCTGCATTGTCATTGAGGACATCCCCCAGATATTTTGTGTTAAACAAAACTGCAATGTCATTTCCAATCTGATCCATGACCCGTACGGTCTGATTGTCCTTGAAAATATCCCCCTGGGTATCCGAAGTTGTCACCATAGTATTGATATCTTCCAGTACCCGTACTTCTTCATCTACCATATGGAAGGTAAATTCTCCTGCTTTTATAGCAGCTTTCAATTGACTCTGGGTATCAGATGCATCTACGGTAAATTTACCGTTATACGCCTTATTCTGATTGCTCTTGTTGACTGCACATCCGGCTGCAGCGCCAGTGACCCAATACACAAGACTGGCTGGGCTCCATCCCTGATCCAAAACTTTATTCTTAACGCTGATAGTTCCATAATAATCAGCTTTTGCATAGTCAAAGAGAACAAGCTGGAATTTTACTCCCATCTGCTCACGCATACGTTTTACAAAAGCGTCAAACAGCGCTTTTGTAACTTCATCTTCCACTACAACTCCCATGGTGTGGAAAGTGTAAGCCTCAATCTTATCTAAGTATGCCTGATAAGCGGCTCCGTCTACTTCTCCGTTCTCTCCTCCAGTCAAAGGCATAGCGGCTGTCACTTCCAATACTGCTCCTGCTTTCCATTTTACATAATCATTTGGAGTCAGATCTTCTGCCTTTGCAACTGTCTGCTGATCCACAGTCGCTGTACCCAGTACTGTCTTCACATCAAACAAGGTCTCGTCGTCCACATTGACCTGAACAATGATCTTCAGATCATTTCCGCGGATTCCACTGTAACGTGCCTCTGCGTAATCGTTGGCGGCCTTCACTCCTTCTCCATTCAATCTGTATGCATACAGGGTCTGTGCATTTAAAAACAGATCCTGAAGACCTTTTAACTTTTCACTTCTCTGATCGTAGCCAAAAATCGCCATACTGTTTTCCTGAAATTCCTGGCTGGTCACTTTAAATACCTGGCCGGTAATTCCCCAGTCTAATTCCAAAGGCATTGTAACGATTCCTCGCTCAGACAATGCAGCACTCCCTGAAGCTGCAGATACAAAATTGATATAAGTACCTGGTAATTCCTTATTTTGGGCTGTAAATGCCCCTCCTCCTAATGCCATAGTTATCTCACCTTTCCTTTCATATAATTTTCCATCATTTTCTGTGCCTGTTCCATTGTATATTGCTCTTTTGGCAGCAAAAGGGCGTTCATAATATCTTTTCTTCCCTGAAACTGCCGCGAAGCCAACAGCTTTTCTTTCGAAAACAGGCTTTGTGATCTGTTTTTTCCCGCCATTTCCACCTATCCTTTCACTGAGACATTTTCTGTCAGACCTTCCATAACTGGTAAAGATTCTGCTCTGCAGACAAACATGTCATAATTTACAAAGAAATTCAGAGCCTCGCCGGTAATCTCACCTCTCATCTTTGTTCCCAGGATAGAAGAATCCTGTCCAGAAATCCTGATCTGTTCTAAACACTGCCACATTCTCTCCGCTATCTCGTTACATTCTTTCTGTTTTGCATCTGTTCCCGGAAAATACCGGATACAGAACTGGCTGGATCTAAGACAGCGCTTTCCAGGAAAACGTTCTATGACAAAGTTCTGACAGGAAATAAAAAAGCAGGGTTTTTCTAAAACCTGCCCGCTTTCTTCCATATGGATCTTATAAGCATCCCCAAATTCAGAATTCAGGGCATTGCCGACTGCTTCACTGATCTCGTTGATCACCATACATCCTCCTCTCTGACCTTAGGGTCTTTCTTGAACTGTCATAGCTGGGATCTTTTAAGACTTCCCCTTCATCCTTGCAAACCTCCTCTCCTATTTTATCTGAGCAGTCATTTCTGTCTGATACAAAAATAACTGCATTTTATGATGGGACTGTCATACTGAGAAGTTTTATGTTTAACCGCTGCTTTTCACAGTCCCAGTTCTCAAGAGCCTCAAAGGGAATCTTATAAAAGAAACCCCCTGGCGGCAGCATCAAGCTGTCTGTCAGAGGGTCGTTTTTGATAACTCTTGTTAGTTTACACTATACCAGGGTCAATCCCATTTGTAAAATATTATCATATCCTTTTTGAATACTTATGGAACTGCTAATGTTCCACCAAGATACTTTTTGTAACTATCTATGTCAGGTAATACAGATCCTGATAGACCTTTTCAAATTCCTCTAAGGCTCTTTTATGTAATGCCACAACATAAGAATAGGATTTTTCCATCTCTGCCGCCGCAATCTTAATACTCTTGTACTGTACATAGATTTTAAACAAGACCTGCATGTAATTCTTCTCATTCAATCCCTGAATCTGCCTTCGTATCTTGTCCTTGGCCTGGGCAAGCTGGTCAATCTCCTGATCAATCTCCTGACTGCGGGCAGTATATCGGACCACTGTATTTCCCAGCCCATCGCCGGAGGAAGTGGTCTGTACCCGTTCTCTGCTGTAATCCATGCCTGGCAGGCTGCAGGCCTTTAATTTCATAAGCTCCAATTCTTCTAAGTTCTGTGTGATCTTTTCATCAATAATCTGTAACTGCTCCAAATATTTTTTGGCCGATAATGATTTCTTCTTTTCTTCATTCATATACTTTTCCTATCCTTTCCTCTATTCTTTTTTGTTGTTATACCACTATTATATGTTATTATTTAACAATTGTCAACTATAATTTTGTTGATAAACCACACCATTTTCTTGACGCTGCGACTATTTCACTATATAATAAAGAAGAGTAAAAGGAGGCCGCCCTGACATGAAGGAAAGACTAAAAACATTAAGAAAAGAACTTGACTTGACCCAGCAGGAATTTGCCGACAGAATCGGTATCAGCAGAAATAATATTGCAAGTTACGAGACAAATAAAAGTGAAATGGGAACTGCAGTCTTCTCTTTGATCTGCAGAGAATTCAATGTAAATGAAGATTGGCTGCGAGAAGGCACCGGAGAGATGTTCCTTGTACAGAGCAAAGATGAAGAGATCGCTTCCTTTATTGGAAAGCTCCAGATCGAAGAAAAAAATTCTTTCAAAAAAAGAGTGATTCTGGCCCTTTCCAGACTAAGTGAATCTGACTGGCAGCTCCTAGAAAGCATCTTTCTAAAATTAAAACAGGACTAAGTATTAACTTAGTCCCATAATCGCCTTGATATAGGCGTAAATAATCTTCAAACGTCTCTCATCTGCTCTCTCAATCATCTCGATTATCAATTCTTTGTACCCCATAGAAATCATCCCCTTATGCAAACAAATGTTCTGTATCTGCGACATAGTTATCATATCAAACATTTGTTCTTTTGTCAATAGTTAGGAAAATTTTCATTTTAAGCTGATCTCAAAAATGTTATCTGCAGATTTTTATAAAAAAACGTTACCGCTCCGGCGCTTTTCCAGTAGAGTCCCGGACAATCAGCTGCGGTTCGTATTCTACCCGCAGCTTAGGTGCAGATTTCTGCTGTCCCTCTCTAATCAGATTTTTCTGATTCTGCAGCATAGTCACTGCGTATACGCCTTTTTCCACAATGGAATGCTCAATGGTCGTCAGAGAAATTCCGGAAAAAGAAGAGACCAAAGTATTGTCAAACCCGCATACGGAAAAATCCTTTGGAATCCGGTATCCAAGCCGGACCAAAGCATCCATAATTCCGATAGATACAAAATCATTCGTGCCCACAAACACAGTAACCGGATCTTTTGGGGAAGATTTTATGTATTCTAATGTTAAATCATAACCAGTATGGTAATGCTGATTCTCGCCTGGAGCCTGTCCCTCTTTCTGGGAAGCCAATACTTCAATATAAGATAGGTCTAGTCCTTCCTGTCGCCATACATTTTTAATTCCTTCCAGCCGCCGGAGCCGCGGAATTTCCACCTCATTGAGAGGCGTAGTGATATAGGCAATATGTTTATGCCCAAGATCACGAAGATGTCTGGCAATCAACTGTCCGGATTTCATACTGTCCAGTTCTAACAGCTCCAGCTTCAGCTCTGGATTATAATCATTGATCAGAACCATCGGAATCTCCTTATATATTTTATTTAATAAAGAGATCGCCCTTGGGGCGTATGTATAGATAATCCCAAAATACCCGCAGTCCACAGCCATATGCAGATAGTATTCTTCTTGTTCTTTTTTCCGGTCTGTACATGTGGTGAGAACATATAATCCCTTTTCCTCCGCAGCCGCAGTAATGGACTGAATCAATGTGGTGTAATATTGAGTGGCCAGAGAAGGGCAGAATACCATAATCGTATGATCGGAATTGACTATGCTTCTTTTCTTTCTCGGTTTATAAACGTAACCCATAGCATCCGCAGTCTGCTTCACCAGCTGAATCGTCTCCTGGGAAAAATGTACATCTGTCCGTCCGCTTAAGATCATGGAGACGGCAGATTGAGATACAAAACATGCTTTTGCAATATCTCTTGTAGTTGTTTTTTTCTTATCAGACATATGATAACCCCGTAAAGATCAGCAAGAAAAAGCCCTGTTTTGCAGAATTCACCTTATGCCGGCAAACTCTCAATAATTAATCAGAACTCTCTCCCTGTATCCGAATTTCTTTGATTACTAATCAAAAGTTGGAATTTCAAACAAAATAATTGTATTTTCTTACTAATCATTTTTTTGTTTAATTATATAATAAAAATGATTAGTAATCAAGGTGATTTGTGCATATTGACGATTGATTTTTTTTGTATATAATAAAACACAACAACAAGCAAGGCAGTTTGACGTATCAAAAGACAGGAGGAGATAACATGACCCAATCGATTCAATTAGAGCAGTACCTTGGAACACCCATGACATGCAGCTGCGGCCATGAACACAAAACACTGCTGAAACGAATTGATATTGAAAAGGGAGCTTTGAAAAGACTTCCAGCCCATATCCAGGAACTGGGCTATCACCACATTTTCATGGTGTGTGATGTGAACACCTGGCAGGCAGCAGGAAAAATGGCGGCAGATTTGCTCCATGACAACGGAATTGACCACGAATGTCTTATCATTCAGGAAAAAGAACTGGTTCCAGATGAACATGCAGTGGGAACAGTGATAACCGCCTTCCCCAAAAAAACAGATTTGATTCTCGCTGTTGGCTCAGGAACCTTAAATGATCTCTGCAAATTTATCAGCTATCAACTGGATCTAGATTATATGGTCTGCGCTACCGCTCCTTCCATGGACGGATTTGCCTCTATTGGAGCTGCACTTATTACAAACCATGTAAAAACAACTTATGACGCTCATGTTCCAGTGGCGATTATTGGAGATACTGAAGTACTTTCCCAGGCGCCAATGGAAATGATCGTAGCAGGTCTTGGAGATATCCTTGGAAAATACACCTGCCTGATGGACTGGAAAATGGCCCATCTCATTGAGGGAGAATATTACTGCGAAAAAATCGCTGGCATGGTTAAGCAGGCAGTAAAGATCGTAGTAGAACAGAGCAGCAAAATCAAAGACAGAGATCTGGAAGCTGTAAAGGCTATCACAGAAGCATTGGCCCTTACTGGAGTTGCCATGAGTTTTGTAGGAAATTCCCGCCCGGCTTCCGGCAGTGAGCACCACCTCTCCCACTATTGGGAAATGCAATTTCAGATGGAAGGGAAAAAACCCATTCTCCACGGAATCAAAGTGGGGGTAGGCCTTCTGACTGTATTGAAAATGTATGACAAACTGGCCCAGGAAAACATTGACTTTTCCTCCTTAAAAGACATGAAGTTCGACAAGGCGGCATGGGAAGAAAAAATACGGGAATGTTATAAAGAGGCGGCAGATGGCATCCTTGCCTTGGAAGAATCCTGTGGAAAAAACAGTGCTCAAAAGCGGCTGGCGCGGTTAGAACGATTGGAAGAAGTATGGCCGGAAATGGTTTCTTTGATTTCCACAGAGCTTCCGGTTCTGGAAGAATTAGAACAGCTGATGGTGGATCTGGGAGAACCCATCAATCCTCAGCAACTGGGCATTTCCATGAAACAGGTCAAAGACGGCATTGTTCTTGCAAAAGAAGTGCGGAATCGTTTCACAATTCTTCAGATCTTATGGGATCTGGGATTGCTGGAACAATATGCAAAAGACATGGCAACATACTTTCAAACGGGGCAGAAAGCATATCTAGACCATGCCGCATCCAATAATTAAAACAAAATATAATAAAAATACATAAAAAGGAGAAGAACTATGAGTAAATATGCTATCGGAGTGGATTATGGAACTTTATCCGTCAGATCATTACTGGTGGATATCAACACAGGGGAAGAAGTTGCCAGCAGCGTGTACGAATATCCTCACGGAGTGATGGAAGAAAGAATTCCCTCTGGAACTGCCCTTCCTCCAGGATGGGCCCTGCAGGATCCTCAGGATTACTTAGACGGTTTAATCTCAACAGTAAAATCTGTCGTTGCCCAGAAGGAAATCTTTCCAGAAGAAATCGTAGGTATCGGCGTGGACTTTACTTCTTCTACTGTAATGTCCGTGAAAAGCGACACAACTCCAATGTGCCAGTTAAAAGAATTTGAAAATGAACCTCACGCTTATGTAAAATTGTGGAAACATCACGGCGCAGAAGAAGAAGCCCTATGGATTGATCAGGTAATCAAAGACCGCGGGGAAACATGGATTGATTTATATGGCGGCAAGGTATCTAGTGAGTGGATGATCCCAAAAGTGCTTGAGACACTGCGCCACGCTCCAGAAGTATATCAACAGTCTGACCGCATGATGGAAGCTTTAGACTGGATCATCTGGAAAATGACTGGAACAGAAACCAGAAGCGCCTGCGGCGCAGGTTATAAAGCATTTTACCGTCATGACACTGGATATCCATCCAAAGAATTTTTCAAAGCATTAGATCCTGCTATGGAAAATTTTATTGAGGAGAAAATGGATGCGCCCATTAAGTCCATCGGAGAAGCAGCCGGATATCTCTGCGAATCCATGGCAGCCCAGATGGGGCTGATGGCTGGAACTCCTGTGGGAACTGGTATTATCGACGCTCACTCCTCTCTGCCTGGCTGTGGAATCGGAAAACCAGGGGAAATGA
Organism: Lachnospiraceae bacterium; assembly: GCA_022792535.1. GTDB lineage: Bacteria > Bacillota > Clostridia > Lachnospirales > Lachnospiraceae > Petralouisia. The sequence continues at coordinate 1,116 of JAAWBG010000064.1, read as the reverse complement.
TGATCATTGTAGGAACTTCCTCCTGCCATATGATGCTTTCTGAGGTGGAAGCCGGAATCGAAGGCGTCGGCGGCCTGGTAAAAGACGGCATTATGCCAGGATACTTTGGATATGAGGCTGGACAGTGCTGTGTGGGCGACCATTTCGCATGGTTTGTGGATAACTGCGTTCCAGAAAGTTACGTTCTGGAGGCACGTGATAAGGGAATCTCCGTTCATCAGCTTTTAACCCAGAAATTAGAAGGGTACAAGGCAGGACAGAGCGGATTAGTAGCTCTGGACTGGTTTAACGGAGTCCGCTCCCCCTTGATGGACTTTAATCTGAACGGTCTGATTATGGGAATGAATCTCTTGACGAAACCGGAAGAAATCTATCTTTCCTTAATCGAGGCTACTGCTTACGGAACCAGAATGATCATTGAATCCTTTGAAAAAGCAGGCGTAAAAGTAGATTCTGTTGTATTAAGCGGCGGAATTCCTGTAAAAAACAGTATGCTGGTTCAAGTGTATTCTGATATCTGCAAGCGCAATATCAAAATTTCCGCAAGTACCCAGGCAAGCGCGCTGGGAGCTGCTATTCTTGGTATCGCTGCAGCAAAAGAAGAAGTGACAGGTTACAAAAACGCCAATGAAGCAGCACAGGCGATTGGAAAAGTTCACGAAAAAGTATACACACCGAATCCAGAAAATGCAGCAGTCTATGACAAACTTTACGAAGAATACGTAACTCTTCACGAATATTTCGGAAAAGGCGCAAACGATGTGATGAAACGCCTGAACAAGATTCGGGAAGAACAGAGAGCAAAATAACTTGATAAAAATATTCTGATGCAAGAAAGAATCCTGCGCCGCAAATGCATTGCTTTTGCCACATACTCCCCCTGCATTTGCGTGCACATCTCTATATTTTCTTCTATAGGAAAGATACTTTCATGCTTTCGTGTGGCAAGGTCTTTCCTATAAGAATGAACAAAGTGTGCAGTCGCTTTAGCGACATATTCCTTTTGCACGAGTGCGCATATTATTTTTATCTTATAGGGAAGACACTTTCGCACTTTAGCGTGACATAGTCTTTCCTATAAGACAAGAAAGAATCCTGCTCCGCAGGATTCTCCGC
>JAAWBG010000063.1 GCA_022792535.1 Lachnospiraceae bacterium | reverse complement strand
GTTCATTTCCTTTCCGCCGAAGTGCAATAATTCTATTTTATCTTATAGGAATATACTTTCACGCTTTAGCGGGACAAGCTCTTTCCTATAAGATAAAATAGAGAGACGCTAAAAGAGCGTCTCTTTTTCTTCTAATATCTTCCGCTCCCTACGACAGTATTAACTGACAGGTTCCAAGAGTCAGGTTTTAACCTTCTCAACCGCTGATGCAGTCCCTCTGCGTCTATTCAATTTTTATCCTTCATAATCTTTTATGATAGGCGGAATCTGGGATAACATGTTGTCAATATCCTCAAACATGGCGCTTTTGGTAGTGCCCAGATTACTTGCAGTTTCAATGTATTCCATTACTTCCTTATACTGATCTCTGGTTTTATCAAAAAATCCGCACAGGGACTCCAAGGCCAGACTGGAATCATCAATCACTCTTGAAATCTCGGACTGCACCTCTGTGGCTCCTTCTGCCGCCTCTGTGATCTTGTCAAACACCTCATATGTATCGTTTACTTTACTGATACTTTCCTCTAATGCCTTCTGAGAAGAATTGATACTGTTGTTTAACTTATCCGTACCATCTTCCACATCACCGATACTGGAATCTACTTCTGCCACCAGCTTCTTGATCTCATCTGCCAAGGCTTTCACTTCCACTGCCACCACTGCAAATCCTTTTCCCTGTTCCCCGGCTCTCCCTGCCTCTATGGTAGCATTCAGTGCAAGAATATTGGTCTGCTCTGCAATGGTCACAATCTTTCTGGTACACTTTTTAATTTTCCGCACTGCCGCCAAGAAATCTTCAAAGGTGGCTTCCATATCTTCAAACTGAGACTCTACCTGCTGAGAACTATTCTTAAGCTCATCCACTTCTCTCTGGGCCTGTTCTACAGATTGAGCAATCTCACCTTTTACTTCTTCAAACTGTCCAGATACCTGGCCAATATTGGAAAAGCTCTGACCAAAGTCCTGCAGCTGCTCTTGAAAATTCTCAGATTCATTCAGAACATTGTGAAAGGATCTGCTTACCAGACTTAATTCCTGCAGGGAATCCACTTCTTTCTGCACAAGAGCTTGCTGATATTCTTTTAAACTGTCTGTCACATATACAATTGGGTACAAACTCTTCTTATGTTTCTTTATGGGCCTTGTACCCTGCCCATTTCTCTCATTCTTCATGCTCTTCCCCCTTTATTCAAACACCACGCAGGTCATGGACTGATTGACAAACTGGTTATTATAATGTTCTCCATATCCCACAAGGCCGGCATGATTTCCCAAGGCCGCCATCTCCAGCAAATACTCCTGCATATAGTGATTATCATTGAACAAAAGATACCGGAACAGACAATTGACAGAAAATACTCCAGAGACTTGATAAAAATCTTTGCGGATCTTCTGGATCGTATCTTTCACAATCTCTCTGTAATCTCCCAATTCCAACATGTTCAGCACATCAGAATCATTCACCTGCCGGAAACAGGCCAATGCATTTCCATCCACTTCCTTAATGGAAATAATACAAGTCTCGTCTCCATTAACCCGCCCGAAAGGATTCTTAAAAGTCTGGGTTGTAATCTCCTGTTCCGTCACACGGAGAATACTCTGGTACACCTGTTTTGCCGGTTTTCCATTCAGTTCTCCAATAATGTATTTAGATTTATCTGTCTTGGAGGCGATAAAGCGATAATTTCCCATCTTATGATATATATTTTCTTTGTATGCCTTTACCTTGCCATTCAAATTTCTGACCAGCGCATAGGCCACTGCGTCTTCATACACCCTGCCATTGGCAGATATCTTTCCTGCGTCTCCGGTTCCTCCCACCAGGGAAATCCCTTTGTGCTTCAGCACACTGTAAATAGTGGTCAACACACAGGCGTCATTTCCAGCACAGAAATCAATACAAATCGTATCATTTCCGGAAGCCTTCACTGCCTCCACATCTTGTTCCAAACGTTCAATATATTTTACCGGCATGGAAGACACTTCTTCCAATACATCTGCCCGTGCCTCCACACCATCATAAAATGCTGCAATTCCTACACCGTGTTCCACGACTCTGGTATCATAACTCATCCCAATACAGCCTATGCTAGGCACGCCAGGATAAAGTTCTTCTAATTTACGCACATGTGACTCAAACTGGTCCTGATTCGACATCAGCATAATCAACTGAGGCTTTTTAAGCCCCTGGACTGCTTCCTTCAAATCTCCCTTCTGGCTCATACCAAAAAACTGTTTCACTCCACGATCCCTCACTTCCGTATCTTCTTGTATCCATCTTATCCTATCTCAGTCACCAGGTCAATCCTTATTCTTCCTTCTGTAAAATTTCCAGAGCCTTCTGAACTTGATTATCATGCATGGGATTGTATGTCTCGTCTTTCTCCAGATACTCATATTCCAGTTCAATATCCGGCGAGATCCCCACCCCATGAATATCATTTCCCTTTGGCGTAAAATATTTTGCCATGGTAAGTTTTACCGCGCTCCCATCCTCCATAGGTATGATGGTCTGTACAATTCCTTTCCCAAAGGTGGTAGTTCCAATCAAGGTTCCATACTCATAATCTTTGATGGCTCCTGCAAAAATTTCCGAAGCACTGGCGCTGTTCTCATTGATCAGCACCGCCATGGGAATTTCCATGCATTCTGCGTCAGAGCGATACTCGGTACGCTCTCCATATTTATCCTCAGTATACACCAAAAGCCCTTCTGGAAGCAGCTCATCCAGCATAAGACACACAGACTTCAATACTCCTCCTGGATTATCCCGCAGATCTACAATCATAGATTTCATTCCCTGAGCCTGCATTTCTTTGATTGCCTCTGAAAACTGCTCTGGCGTAGAATTGGAAAATTCTGAAACCTGGATAAAGGCTGTGTCTCCTTCCAGCATTTGATACTGTACTGTGGGAACCTCGATCTTGCGTCGTTCCACATCCAGTTCCACATGGTCTTCTTCACCGGCCCGCAGCAGTTCCAAATGTACCTTTGTTCCTTCTTCCCCTTTGATATGGTTCACCAGTTCTGACAGTTCCATACTGTCGCCTTCAATCTCTCCAACCTTCACCACCACATCCCCGTCTTTTACACCTGCTTCCTCTGCCGGTGTTCCCGGATATACATGTAAGATGGTAACGATCTTTGTATTGATATTCTGAGTCAGCACTGCGCCGATTCCATAGTAGATTCCAGTTGTGGTGTCGTTGAAGGACGCATACTCCTCGGCAGTAAAATAAGAAGAATATGGATCTCCCAATCCGTTTACCATTCCTTCATACATGCCTTCTACCAGTGCGTTTTCATCTATCTCTTCATAATAATACTGATCAATCAGATCCGCGATATCTCCTGATTTTTTTTCTACCTTTTCCTCTAAAACTGCCTTCTTTGAGCTTTCTTCCCCGCTGTTTTTCGCTGCTTTTCTCTGATTGCCAGCTCTCACCCCCAGCAGAATCCCTCCTGCCATAATGCTTACCAAAAGCAGGGTAATCAGCACGCCGGCTGCCACGCCTTTCCCGAAACCTGGTCTTTTTTCCGGGACAGGCTCTACATATTCCTGATTGTCCATACCATTCCTCTTTTCTTCTTACTGATTCACTCTATCCTATCACTATTTTACGTCTATATTGTGAACACTGTTTTCTAATTTTTTAAACTTCCGGCATTCTATCGAATAGATTACACTTTCAAATGTTTCCGTATGGTCAGCCGGCTTCCCAAAAATCCAATTCCCACGCCCAGAATCAATCCCACTGGTACCAGGGTGGAAAAAACCTTATCTACTGGAAGAAATTCCATCATTCCGCTTAGCCAGAGGAACTTATCAGCCACATATAAAATAATTTTGCGGTACATATAGTACAGTACAAGCAACGGAAGCGCAGATCCAATAATCCCGATCAAGATACCTTCCACAATAAAGGGCCCCCGCACAAAATAATCGGTGGCGCCGATCAATTTCATAATGGCAATCTCTTCTCTGCGGACCGCAATCCCAATGGTCACCGTATTACTAATCAAAAATACTGCAACACACAAAAGGATCAAAATAATTCCCGCTGACACGTATCCCAAAAGCCGATTGAAATCTGTCAATGTATTGGCTGCCGTATCAGAACTTTTTACCTCTTTCACCCCATCTAAGGACTGGATATAAGTTACCAGCGATTTCTGCATGGAGATATCATTCATATACACTTCATAATGAGCTGAGTTGGCAAGGGGATTGTCTTCCGCAAATCCTTCCGCCATATCCTCGGCTCCTTTAAAATAAATCTTCTGAAAATTCTTCCAGGCTTCTTCCGCTGATACGAATACCTGATTGGAAACCTCCACACGCTTTCCGATCAGTTTTCCCACCTCGTCCATTTGTTCCTGAGAAGTTCCATCTTTAAAGAAAACAGTAACCGCAACGCCTGATTCCACTTCCTTGACAATTCCCTGAAAATTTACCACAACAGAATAGAAAACGCCGAACAAAAAAATACAGGCCGACATGGTAGCTATGGAGGCCAGAGAAAACATCTTGTTCTTCCAGATATTCTTGGCTCCCTGCTTCAATGTATATAGAAATGTGCTAATCCTCATAATAGTCACCCATCCGCTCGTCGTCTATGACAACGCCCTTCTTCATCGTAATAACCCGCTTTTTCATTGCTTTCACAATATCCAGATTATGGGTAACTACCAAAACCGTGGTTCCTCTTTGGTTGATCTCTTCCAAAAGTTTCATAATCTCCCAGGCGTTATGAGCGTCCAGATTTCCAGTAGGCTCATCTGCCAAAAGGATCTTCGGTTCATTCACCAGCGCCCTGGCAATAGCCACGCGCTGCTGTTCTCCTCCGGAAATTTCCCTGGGATAAGATTTATATTTTGCCGCAAGCCCTACCATGGAAAGCACAGCCGGAACCTTCCGCCGCATCACTTTCACCGGCACTCCAATGGCCCGCTGAGCAAATGCCACATTTTCATAGACATTTCGATCTTTCAGCAGGCGGAAATCCTGAAACACCACGCCGATATTCCGCCGAAACCTAGGCACATCTCTGTGACGGATATTTCCCAGCCGCTGGTTATTAATCACAATGCTCCCTTTGGTGGGTTCTAATTCCTTTAACAACAATTTTATTAACGTAGATTTTCCTGAACCACTGTCCCCTACCACAAAGACAAACTCCCCTGCTTCGATGGACAGGCTAACGTCGTTTAAGGCGGGAATCCCCGCCGAATACGCTTTGCTGACATTTTCCAGTTTTATCATGTAAGCCTCCTAATTTAATAGTCCAAGGACTCCATATACTTCATGTATTTTACCACCATCAATGCAATTTTAAAGGTAATCGCATCCTCAAACACCCTGAGATCTAAACCGGTACTTTTCTGTAATTTGTCCAATCGGTACACCAACGTATTCCGATGAATATACAATTGTCTGGAAGTCTCTGAAACATTCAAACTGTTCTCAAAAAATTTATTTATCGTAGTAAGTGTCTCCTCATCAAATTCATCCGGAGATTTTCCATCAAATATTTCCTTGATAAACATTTTACACAAAGGAATGGGAAGCTGGTAAATCAATCGGCCGATCCCCAAGGTGGAATAGGCGATCACACAACGTTCCTCAAAAAAGATCTTTCCCACGTCCAAGGCCATTCTCGCCTCTTTGTAAGAACGGGAAACTTCCTTGATCTCATTTACAATCGTTCCGTAGGCAATGTGTATCTCTGCATCGGCATGATGGAACAGGCCTAAGATCACTTCCGCTGTCTTATTCAGCTCTTCGTATCCTTCATTTTCCGTTACTTCCTTCACCACGATGATATTTTTCTCATCCACCGCCGTAATAAAATCTCTGGACTTGCTGCCCAAAAGGCCCCGAACCTTTTCTAACTCATTTCCATCTTTTTCCCGGTTTGTCTCAATGATAAAAACCACCCGTCTGGCCTCTGTGTCAATATGCAGCTTTTTGGCACGATTGTAAATATCCACCAGCAGCAGATTGTCCAGCAGCAGATTTTTTACAAAATTGTCTTTGTCAAAACGCTCTTTATATGCCACCAACAAGTTTTGAATCTGAAAGCTGGCAATTTTTCCAACCATATATACATCTTCGCTGTCTCCATTGGCAAGCAAAATATACTCCAACTGATGTTCGTCAAATACTTTAAAGAACTGGCACCCCAGGAACACCTGACTATCTGCCGGAGATTCTACAAAAGCCAATGCCGCTGTCACATAATTGTCCGTATCCTGAAAAGTTGTCGCTAATACCTTTCCTTCCGTATCAATGATACATAGATCAATTCTGGTGATTCCCTTTAACCCATCAATCGTACTTTGAAGTATCTGATTCGAAATCATTTGCTTCACTCCTTTTCACTTTCTTCTCTTCTGCTTTTCCCGTAGCTCTCTGTTTACATTTCAACATTTTCACACTCTGTTGTCAGAGGGAAAGGATCTTCCAAATCTCTTATACAACTTTCACAAATTATATCGTCTGCATTTTGCGGAAAGAGAACAACTTAATATGTATTTTAATCTAAAAGCACAAAAAAAGAAAGAGGAAATCCATATTTTTTATGCATTTCCTCAATTTTTTTTCAAAATATCACTTTTTTCATCATGGGCATAGTATACAAAATTTCTCAATGGCCTCTGTATTCAATAAAACCTTCTCCTAAAACTTCCCGCACATCACCTACAATCACAAAGGCGTTCTGGTCAATCTGATAGATCAATTCTTTCAGCAGAACAATCTGTTTTTTGGACACCACACAGTAGAGCATACATTTTTTCTCTCCGGAATACATGCCTCTGGCCTCCAGGCCCGTCACACCTCGGTCCAGCTCTTCCATAATCACTCTGGAGGCTTCTTCATATTTCTCTGTGATAATATATGCCGCTTTGGAGAACTTCATACCTTCCAATATAGTATCCGTCACTTTCGAGGCAATAAAAATCGCCACAATGGCATACATGGAAGGCCGCAGTCCAAATACATACAATCCGGTCAACACTACCATTCCATCCAGCACCTGCATAATCTGAGCCACAGAATAATGCTTTAATCTGCATTGAATCAGAATCGCCACCATCTCCGTCCCTCCGGTGGTAGCGTTCGCCCAGAGAATCATACCCATAGAAATACCAGAGAGCACTCCCCCGAACACTGCTGCCAATATATAATCTCCGCTTACAAAGTCAAGTTCCGGTATCACATACAGCCAGGCTGAAAGCAGCACTGTGGCAATGGCAGTCCTTCCGATAAAGCGTTTCCCCTTTATCTTTAATGCAATCAGAAAAAAGGGAATATTCAAAGCCAGATTGGCAAACCACAGAGGAATTCCTCCCTCATAGAAAATTCCTGTCAATTCTTTTAACAAAATGGAAATTCCAGTAAAACCGCCTGTTACCAGGCTGATGGGATCAAAAATACATTTGATGGCAAACGCCAGCAATCCTGTTCCACCGATAACCACCAGATAAGAAAATACCGGCGTCCGTCTATAACTAGAAAGTCTTCTCATCTCACTACCTCATTCATCTTTTTTCCCATAACGTACCATCATACTGTGCATCATGCCTTTTTGAATCAATTTTTTCGCAAATTCTGCCACTTCCGACACTCCCTTTTTGGAAGAATAATGATCTCCCAGCCCATACCAGATCTTGGCATTCAGCTTTTCTTTGTGTTCCCTCAGAAAATATTCCTGATCAGGGGTGGAGATCACCGACAAGATAACATCTGGTTCTGCAATATTGATCTCATTGATCACTCCATCGTAATCTCCCACACATTGTTCCAATGGATACACCCCAGACACCTTGATCTGGCTGTAATGCTCCGTCAAAAATTCCTGCAGATTCTCTATCTGTTCCCCGGTATCCCCCAGCAAATACACCGTTCGATTATTTCTGGCCGCCCGTTTCATAAATTCCCGAAAAAATTCATTGCTGGCAGTTTCCTGTATCCGCTGGGTGGAGGTTACCCCTGCCGCCTTTAAAATTTCTTTATCGCTGATGATCAATAAGTCCACCTCTTCCAGGCAGTTTTTTAATTGTTCATCTGTCTGCAGTTTTACCAAAGTTTCCATGGAAATCGTCTCCACCGTATTCATGGTGGAACTGTTCAGGAAATCCTCCACCTGAAACATGGACTCCCATACGGTATAATTATCAAATTCCATTCCCATGATCTTTAACTTCTTACTCATATAACACCTTTTCTATCTGGTTGATCTTCACCCGGAAGGATGCATCTTTATCGCTAAGCCAAAAGTACTTTTAGAAGTATACCAAATGAAAGCCTTTTTTTCAACCAGCTTTTTCCTGTCTTACCTCCCTTTTCCGCTCCCATTGTTGAAAAATGGAGAAAATTTTATTTAAAACCTCACAGACACTTGAAATTAACAGATATCTCAACATATAGAATAGATTTTTTTGTCTTTTAAAAAGTCAATGCTTTTTTCTATTTTTCCCTAATATTATCATCTTTATCACAACTTCACAAAACAAATGTTTCTTTTTTTCTCTTGACGGCTCTTCCTGACTTTGAAATTAATTGTGGATAATGTTAATAACTCGGTGTATAACTCACTTTTTTGGATTTTTTGTCATTTTTTCATGTGGATAACTTTTGAATAAGTCTATCCTCCTTTTTGAATTTTTGTGCATTTTTTTTAATTCCAGATAAACATGGATTTTCCACGTTTTTTTCCAAAAATCTATTTTTAAAAATAAGAATAATTGTGTAACAATTTGTTAAAAATTTGAAAGATTTTCTATCAGAATTCAAGTGGCAAAAGGGACTGCTACACTAATATAAATTACAGTCTGTGATTCGTTCAAAAGAGGGCTGTCGCACTAATTTATTTACTCCTTCAAAAGGTCTTGCTGCTGATGCGGCAACCCCTAATTTTTGCAGAACAAAGCGGACAGGCCCATTTCATCTCCCCTAACCCCTCACTCAGGAGGGGCGCTGGACATCCTGTGGATGTCCGTTTAGCGCGGACCGAAGTGG
>JAAWBG010000062.1 GCA_022792535.1 Lachnospiraceae bacterium | reverse complement strand
TGTTCCAATCTGGACCACAAGGATTCGAACCTTGAAATGACGGAGTCAGAGTCCGTTGCCTTACCGTTTGGCGATGGGCCACTGTTTTTCAACAAGATGTATTATATATGAGTTCTGGAAAAAAAGCAAGTACTTTTTTAAAAAATTTTTACTTCTCCGTCAACTATTGCAAAATCCACGTTTTTTCCTGGCTGAAAACATGCTGTCCCGCTGGTGCTTTCTGTAATTTCTTTCTGCAGTATCTCCCATTTTTCCATAGGGACCATCACCTGCGTCATCACTTTATCTGTATAAACGGTATCCATAGCTGTAATCTGCTGCTGTGCTAAAATATATTGGATCTTCCCAATTCCATTGTAATCTGTATCAATTTTAAGAATTCTTCCCTGGGTCTTTTCGATAATCACACTGTTGCCAAGCCCTTCCTGCACTGCCTTCTGATAGGCCCGAACCAATCCGCCGGTCCCTAACAAGGTTCCCCCAAAGTACCGGGTTACCACCACCACCAGATCGTGAATATCTTCCCGCAGCAGCACTTCTAACATAGGGCGCCCTGCTGTCCCGCTGGGTTCTCCATCATCACTGCACCTTTGAAGACTGTGATTTTCCCCTGCCACATAGGCATAACAATTATGACGTGCATCCCAATATTGCTTTTTCATTTTTCCGATAAATGCAAGGGCTTCTTCCTCAGAATGAATTTTTTCTATATTTGCAATAAATCTCGACTTTTTTTCTACAATCTCACCGCTTCCGCCCTGGTATAATATTTTCACCGACATGATCTTCTCCTTTTCTCAAAGAAATTACTTAAAGAAATTACTTAAAAAAACTATTTCTGGCCGCCTTTTTCACATTTTATCACATTTTCCTTCATTCTTTTATAGAAAATACAGGATTTCTTCACTATTTTTTTCTTTATTTACCAATTCTTTTTTGTTATAATACTGTGAAAAGTCTAATACTAAACAATAAAAAGGTCAACAATCCTTTTATCATAGACGTCCAACTGCTGTGCATTCTTTTGAAGGAGGTTTCTTATGAATTATGGAAAAAAAGGCGTGTCCCGGAAGGAAAAACAACTCACTTCCACTGCCTCGTTAGTGCGCAAAAAATTTTCCGTCATTTTTTTTAAAACGCTGCTGGTATGTTTCCTGGCCATAGTGGTCATCGGAGGCTGTGCCGGAATTGGAATTTTCCGCAGTATCATTGATTCTGCCCCTGATATTTCAGATATTGATCCCACTCCTACCGGTTATTTGTCTGTGGTGCTGGACAACCAGGGAAACCAAACTGCAAAACTGGTAGCTTCCGGCTCTAATCGGGTCTATGTCACTTTAGACGAGATTCCAAAAGATGTTCAGCACGCCTTTGTAGCTATTGAAGATGAACGTTTTTACGACCACAACGGAATTGACCTAAAAGGCATTATCCGGGCCGGTTTTAAAGGAATTACCAATGGATTTCATTTTAATCAGGGAGCCAGCACCATCACCCAGCAGCTTTTGAAAAACAATGTGTTTGAGGGATGGACCAATCAATCTGGCATGGAAAAAGTAAAACGTAAAATTCAGGAACAATATCTGGCCATAGAACTGAGCAAGGTCAAGTCCAAAGACTGGGTATTGGAAAATTATCTGAACACCATCAATTTAGGCCAAAATACTTTGGGCGTGCAGTCTGCTTCCCGCCGGTATTTTGGCAAGGATGTGTCTGAACTGACCCTTTCAGAGGCGGCTGTTATTGCCGGCATCACAAAAAATCCTTCTGCCTACAATCCGGTCAGTCATCCAGAAGAAAATAAAAAGCGCCGGAAACAAGTACTAAAAAATATGAAGGAGCAAAAATACATCTCAGAACAAGAATATGAAGAAGCCCTGGAAGACGATGTGTATTCCCGTATCCAGCAGGTAAATATTGAATATGGCGAGGAAAATCCCAATTCCTATTTTGTGGACGCAGTCATTGATCAAGTGGTCCAGGATCTGGTGGAAAAGAAAGGCTATACGGATACCCAGGCTTATAAAGCTATTTACAACAGCGGCCTTACCATTGAATCCACCCAGGATCTTGGGATTCAGCAGATTTGTGACGAGGAAGTCAACCGAGCTGAAAATTATTCCACCGCTGCAAAATATTCTTTCTCCTATCGGCTGACGGTGGAGAAAAAAGACGGCACTTTGAAAAATTACAGCGATCAGACTATGATTTCCTATTACAGCGCGTCTTCTTCTGATTACTCTTTAAACTTTTCCAGCGTAGAAGAAGCTCAGGCAGCCATCGACGCCTACAAAGCAGAGATCATGGAAGATGGAGATACCATTCCTGAGGGGGGTGAATCCGTCGTATTCACTCTGCAGCCTCAGGCGGCCGTCACCATCATAGACCAGTATACCGGCGATGTAAAAGCGATCGTAGGAGGCCGGGGAGATAAAACCGGAAGCCGCACACTGAACCGGGCCACTGACACCACAAGGCAGCCTGGCTCCACCTTTAAAGTGCTGGCCGCCTATGCACCAGCCCTAGACACTGCTGGCATGACCCTTGCCACTGTTCAAGACGACGCTCCCTATTCCTATTCCAATGGAACTTCCCTGCGCAATTACGACAACAATTACCGCGGTTTTACCACAATCCGATTTGCCATTACCAAATCCATCAATGTGGTAACGGTGAAAACTTTAACAGACATTTCTCCCCAGGTGGGATACGATTATCTGGAAAACTTTGGATTTACCACCTTAACCCAGGAGGATATGGTAGAATCCCTGGCCCTGGGCGGTATCACGAAAGGAGTCACCAACTTAGAGCTAACAGCTGCTTACGCTGCTATTGCTGATCATGGAACATATATTAAACCTAGATTTTACACCCGTATCTTAGATCACAGTGGCAATGTCCTGATTGACAATACTCAGGAAACCCACACTGTACTAAAAGAAAGCACCGCCTTTCTTCTGACCTCTGCCATGCAGGACGTTATCAATGTGGGAACCGGCGGCGCTGTCAACTTTGGAAACATGCCTATTGCAGGAAAAACAGGAACCACCACCAAAAACCGAGACGCTCTGTTTGCCGGATTTACTCCTTACTACACTTGTTCTGTCTGGTGCGGCTACGACGATAACAGCCCTCAGGACGGAGCCTTAACCTCCAATCCTAAAACACTTTGGAGAACCATTATGGGACGAATCCATGAGAATCTGGAATACAGAGATTTCACCCAGCCAGAAGGCATTACCACTGCCGCTGTATGTAAAAAATCAGGAAAACTTGCGGTGGAAGGCCTCTGTGACGCCGACCCAAGAGGAAGCATGGTAGAAACAGAATTTTTTGCTGCCGGAACTGTCCCCACAGAATATTGTGACCACCATGTCAGCGCTACCATCTGCACTGTCTCCGGTATGCTGGCAAATGAATTCTGTCCGGAAGAAAACAGACAGGCCGGGATCTACATTGTAGGCGGTTCCCCAGACACAGAAGACGGTCCCTATCTGCTATCTGACTCTCTGAGCCAGGAAAACTACTGTACCGTTCACAATGCCGCTTCCATGATCCCTGAGATTCCAGAAATTGACCTTGGACCAACAGAAACAGAAAAACCAAATAAACCAGACAAACCAAATGACAAAGACAAAAATGATAAGGATGATAAAGACAAGGACAAAGATAAAGAAGATCAGAAACCTGAGGAAGAAGATCCTTCCCAAGAAGACGATGATATTTCTAATGATCCAGAGGAAGATACTCCTTAAGGACAACCGCGTGCACCCTTTCTAAAATCCTCCTGTCTGAATCAAAAGGGGCTGTTCTGAAAGCCTATGCTGCAATTCCTATTTTCAGGTATTGCAGCATACATTTTCAGGGCAGTCCCTTCTCTTGCGCCTATTGCATTCTCTTATTTGCTTTTACTTTTTATTCCACCCACTTTGTACTGTGGACTTCCATATAATAGACCACCCGCTCATCACTGATGCTCTGGGTAAAACGGTCTGCAAAACATTCCAAAATATCTTGGGTAACGCCCGTCATAATCCGTGTGGTCATATCCTCGTGAGCCGCCACCCATACGCCCTCTGGAAATACCCCTTCTACCCGCACGCGAAACCGTTCCTTATTGATGGGAATCAAAACCACCCGCGCACCGTATGCAGAAGATATCATAACAAATCTGGTCAAAAGCAGCCAAATAATAAAATGCAGCTTTTCACAAAACTCTTTTTCCAATGTACCTGGCTGGCTGTTAATGGTGATCTCCACCTGTTGATCGCTTTCTGGGTGCAGGAACCATTTATAAATACTTCTCTGAACATCCCCCAGGCTCTCCATGGCATTTCCCTCTTGTTCCAGAAGCCAAAACAACACCTTTTTCTCATATCGAATCAGCTGCCACTTTTCCTTTCCAGGCATAGCCGATTCAATATCATGAACAAACACATTCAGCAGGGAACGAAGGAATTTTATCATCTCTTCCTTTTCCCAAGGCCGGTCTTTGCTGATCTCTCTTAATTCTTTTAAGGTATGGGCCGCCTTTTTCAACTCCTGTTCCAGATCACGTCTGTCCAGGGCATCCGCCTCTTTCTTGTCATATCTGACAAATCCATCCAAAATGGCCTCGTAGATCTGTAAATAGCTGGCCGGCCTCTGAAAAATTCGAAATACTTTGCGCTCATTGATCAGCAGCTTCAAATGAGCCTGCTCTAATCTCCAGGTATAGACAATGCAGACTGTTTCCGGATAATTTTGATTTAGATATTCAATAATCTTTGTTCCATCGTAAGTTGGAAGATTTAATCCTGTAACTACTACTTTATACTTTTTCTTTTTCAGGAGAAAAGCGGCTTCCAATCCACTGTCTGCCGTGTCAATCTCCATGGGCCCCTTTTTCCCCTCCATTGCTTTTAAAAATTCCTGAATAACATCTTGATTCTGGTTGATAAACAGCAATGTATTTTCCATTTCCCACCCTCCTGCACGATTTTTCTTTTTTTACATTATAATCGTTTTGTACAAAAAAATCCAGCCCTTTGTAAATTTGTTTTCTAGAAGGGCTGGATAAAGTTATGATTCTATGTGAGCCTTAGCCAAAATATTTGACAGGAAAGAAATACCTTTTTACGATTGATCAATCATTGATTCCCTTACTCTACGTCTAAAAGCGCTGCCATATCCTCCTCTCCGGTACGAATCTTTACAACCTTCGCTACGTCATACACAAAGATCTTACCATCCCCGATGTGTCCAGTATACAGAGTCTTTTTGGCTGTCTCTATGACTTTTTCCACTGGAAGATTGCCGACAATAATCTCTAACTTCACCTTTGGAAGCAAAGTCGCGTCCATTTCCACGCCACGGTATTTTTCTCCGGCTCCCCGCTGAACGCCGCAGCCCATCACTTGTGTGACCGTCATTCCCGTAACGCCTAATTCATTCATTGCTTTTCTCAGTTTATCATACCGTGACAATTTTGCTATGATCACAACCTTGTACATACCACTGAGTTCTTTTGGCACAGCAGACACTTTAACAGCCGCGTCTCTCTGAAACTGAGAAGCATTCTCATAATCGGCAACACCTAAGTCCGTGTTTTCATTGACCTCCATCATCATAGTATTGGAAATATCCATAATGCTGAATCCAGAATAGGCAGAGGCGATTCCATGTTCTGTGGCATCCAGGCCCACAATCTCCTCTTCCTCTGTTACCCGAAGGCCCACAGTGGCTTTTATTGCCAAAAAGGCAATGGTAATGGTCACAATGGTCCAGACTGCCACTGCAGCCACTCCCAGCAGCTGAAGTCCCAGTTGATGAAATCCTCCTCCGTAGAAGAGACCGTCAATCTCGCTTCCTGGAGCAGAAGAAGTGGCAAACAGACCGACTGCCAGGGTTCCCCAGATTCCGTTGAGACAATGTACGGCAACTGCTCCCACTGGATCGTCAATATGAAGTTTATAATCTAAAAGCCACACGCCAAACACTACCAGCAGTCCAGAAACAACGCCTACAACTAATGCGCCAAATGCGTCTGTAACATCACAAGGTGCGGTGATTCCTACCAGACCTGCCAAAGACGCGTTTAGACACATAGACACATCCGGTTTTCCATACTTGATCCAGGTAAGTATCATACATACCATAGTTGCTGCCGCCGGCGCAATAGTAGTTGTCAAAAAGATAGAACCAAGCTGAGGAATGCTGGCTGCCGCCGCTCCGTTAAATCCATACCATCCAAACCAGAGAATAAAGCATCCCAGACATCCCAGTGGAAGGTTGTGTCCCGGAAAAGCATTGACTTTTGTAACCTTCCCCTCTTTATCTTTTGTAAATTTGCCAATCCGAGGTCCAAGAATCTTTGCGCCAATCAGCGCGGAGATTCCTCCCACCATATGAATCGCACAAGAACCTGCAAAATCATGGAATCCCATCTGTGCCAGCCAGCCTCCGCCCCAGATCCAGTGAGCTTCAATAGGGTAGATCAATGCAGAAATCACACCGGAATAAATACAGTAGGATAAAAATTTCGTCCGCTCTGCCATAGCGCCAGAGACGATAGTGGCTGTTGTTGCGCAAAATACCAGATTAAATACAAAATTTGAAAAATCAAAATCCTGATACGAGGTAAAAATATCAAACCCTGGTTTTCCGATCACCCCAACCAGATCCTCACCTAATAGCAGGGAAAATCCGATCAAAATAAACATCACTGTTCCGATACAGAAATCCATCAGATTTTTCATTAAGATATTCCCACTATTTTTTGCCCTGGTAAACCCCGCCTCCACCATGGCAAATCCTGCCTGCATCCAGAATACCAACGCGGCTCCGATTAGAAACCAGATACCAAAGGTATGTTCGTTTACCAAGCTTACAACTGCTTCTTCTGTCATAATAATTCCTCCTTCTGTCTGAAAACTTTTATATAAAAAAGGTACTTTTCCCGTTTTCCACAGCGTTGTGGCTCGACAAAAGTACCTTTCATACCATGTTCTATTTTGTTGTTCACAAATTATTCATTTTAGATTCAAAAAACTTTCATTTCCGTAACATGAAAACTTCATTTCTTCCACATATAATAAATCATAAGAAATGACAACATCAAGTAATATCCTAATTACTATTTGAATAAACTTTTTCATAATAAATGCCAGGTAGCGGAAGTTGCCTGGCATCCTCCCTTTTCAGTCCTACACTTCAAAAATCAGATCTCCATAAGAAGGCATCGGCCACATCTCTTTGTCTACAATCATTTCCAGCTTATCCACCGGGGCGCGCAGAGCATCCATTGCCGTTTTGACCACATCACGATAACATACTGCCTGTTCTCTTCCCTCAGTCATTGCAGCGGCTTCGTCTGTCACTTTCATTAGCTTTTTCAAGGCATCTTTGGCCTGGGCCAGCAAAGCGGATACTTCTGTCAAAAGATCCGTCTGAACGCTGATGTCCGCATCACATGCTGCCTTTACAGCATTGATAGAATTTGCCAGAGAAGTGGTATATTTAATCACAGCAGGGATAATCTGCTTTCCTGCCATATCAATCATGGCTCTTGCTTCTATATTGATAGCCTTCGCATAATTTTCATAGTGAATCTCACTTCTGGACTCTAACTCAGCCTTGGTAAATACATTGAATTTTTCAAACAATGCAATGGCTTTTTCTGTAATCAGGGCGGGAACTGCATCCACCATATTCGTGATGTTGGGAAGGCCCCGGCGTTCAGCCTCCTCTACCCATTCTGGCGAGTAGCCGTTTCCATTGAACACAATATCCTGATGTTCGGTTGCCTGCTCTTTGATCAGGTTGTGTACTGCCATATCAAAATCTTCTGCTTTTTCCAAAACATCACAGGCATCAGAAAAGGCTTCCGCCACAATCGTATTCAATACCACATTAGGCGCTGCAATGGAGTCGTTGGAACCAACCATACGGAATTCAAATTTGTTTCCTGTAAAAGCAAACGGTGAAGTGCGGTTACGGTCAGTTGCATCTTTCATAAAGTCTGGCAGACTTTTTACACCAGTCTGAAGCACTTCCCCCTTCAAACTTCTGGTGGCCTCGCCAGTGCTGATCAGCTGAGATAATACGTCCTGAAGCTGTTCTCCAAGGAAGACTGAAATAATGGCTGGCGGCGCTTCATTGGCTCCTAATCTGTGATCGTTTCCTGCGTCTGCCGCAGATTCCCGCAGCAGATCTGCATGTTTGTGCACTGCCTTCAGAATACAGGTCAGTACCAGCAAAAACTGAATATTGTCATGAGGCGTCTTTCCTGGATCTAACAGATTGATTCCATCATCTGTGGTAATCGACCAGTTGTTATGTTTTCCAGACCCGTTTACCCCTGCAAATGGCTTCTCATGCAGCAGACACCGCATGCCATGGCGTCCCGCTACTTTTTTCAAAGTCTCCATCACCAACTGATTATGGTCCACTGCAATATTTGCTTCCGCATAGATAGGAGCCAGTTCGTGCTGGGCCGGAGCCACTTCGTTGTGCTGTGTCTTCGCGCTGACGCCTAATTTCCACAGCTCTTTGTTCACATCCTTCATATAAGATGCAATCCGCTCCCGGATGGCTCCAAAGTAATGATCATCCATTTCCTGGCCCTTAGGAGGCATTGCCCCAAATAAGGTACGCCCAGTAAAGATCAGGTCTTTTCTCTTCAGATATTTCTCCTGGTCTACTAGAAAATATTCTTGTTCCGGTCCTACAGAGGGGGTAACTTTCTGAGATGTGGTGTTTCCAAACAATCTCAGCAGTCTCATAGACTGAGTATCAATTGCTTCCATGGAACGAAGCAGCGGTGTTTTCTGATCCAGAGCCTCTCCCGTATAAGAACAGAAAGCAGTGGGAATACAAAGAGTCGCTCCGGCGGCGTCCTGTCTCACAAATGCAGGCGAGGTACAATCCCAGGCGGTATAACCTCTTGCCTCAAAGGTTGCCCGCAATCCTCCTGATGGAAAAGACGAAGCATCTGGTTCTCCTTTTATCAATTCTTTTCCAGAAAAGCTCATGAGCACTTTTCCATTTGGCATAGGCGCTGTGATAAAAGAATCATGCTTTTCAGCGGTAACCCCTGTTAATGGCTGAAACCAATGGGTATAATGGGTGGCTCCCTTTTCAATGGCCCATTCCTTCATCTCATGGGCAACCACGTCCGCTGTCTCAAGGTCCAGCTCCTGGCCTTCCCCAATAATTACTTCTTTTAGTTTCTTGTAAACTTTCTTGGGTAAACGTTCCTGCATGACTGCATCATTAAATACGTTTTCTCCAAAAATTTCTGCCACGTTGAAATATTCGCTCATACTCTCTACTTCCTTTCCAAAAAAAGGGCATTCCAATCCTCTTGGAACACCCTTGTTCTATCGTTTGCTTATGTCTGCTAATAAGATACTCTACTTTTTAGAAAAAAGCAATAGAAATTTTAGAAAAATTTTATTTTTTGCTATTTCGAACAAATTTATTCATTTCGCAATTATTTTTTATGAAAAAGTTACAACGGTCTTATTCTGCCTTGCCAACAGAACCAAACAATTCCATCTTCTCCTTTACAGTTGCCTTGATGGCTTCTGCCCCTGGAGCCAGCAGTTTTCTTGGATCGAATCCTTTTCCTTCCTGATCCTTGCCTGCCTCAATGTATTTTCTGGTAGCTGCTGCAAAAGATAACTGGCATTCTGTGTTTACGTTGATCTTTGCTACGCCAAGAGAAATAGCCTTCTGGATCATATCTTCTGGAATTCCTGTGCCGCCATGGAGTACCAGAGGCATATCCCCTGTTTTCTGCTGAACTGCATCTAAAGTCTCAAAGCTCAACCCTGCCCAGTTTTCTGGATATTTTCCATGAATATTTCCAATTCCTGCCGCCAGCATATCAACGCCCAGATCTGCAATTGCTTTACATTCATCAGGATCTGCACACTCTCCGGCGCCAACCACACCGTCTTCCTCTCCGCCGATGGAACCTACTTCTGCTTCGATAGACATTCCTTTGTCATGAGCAATCTTTACCAGCTCTTTGGTTTTCTCCACATTCTCCTCGATAGGATAATGAGAACCGTCAAACATAATGGATGAGAATCCTGCTTCCACACATTTCAAACATCCTTCATAGCTGCCATGATCTAAGTGAATTGCAACTGGAACGGTAATATTCAGCTCTTCTAACATTCCATTTACCATTCCCACTACAGTCTTGTAGCCTGCCATGTATTTTCCTGCCCCTTCTGATACACCCAGGATTACTGGAGATTTCAGTTCCTGTGCAGTAAGTAAAATAGATTTTGTCCACTCCAGGTTGTTGATGTTAAACTGACCTACAGCGTAATGTCCTGCTTTTGCCTTCTGTAACATTTCTTTTGCAGATACTAACATTTCTCTTCCTCCATTTCTGTTTCCTATCTTTCTGACAGAAAACGCTCCTAAATTTCATATTTTCAAACCCTTGAAAATTTCAAGGGATGTGAACGATTTTGTGATGGGAACCATCAGGGCTCCTCCCTTCTTCGATGGGTCCCTCCTCTGGGAACCATCAGGGCTCCTCCCTTCTTCGATGGGTCCCTCCTCATGGTAGATTATAACTTATTTCTTTCAAAAAGAAAAGAACTTATATTGACAAATCGGAAGAATTGTTCTGGTCTGAAATTTTTTCCACCATAATCTGAACTGCCTGTTTTCTATTTTGTATCACAACTTCTCTGTGGCTTCCTCCGTATTCTCCGTCTAAGGTCCAGGAGATATCTCCCAGAGATTTGATTTGAAGCTGATCTGTCTTAAAGGTATAGATAAGCTCTGAATTATTGATAAAATTTGTGAGGCATCGAATAATCTCGTTTAACTCGATGGGATTTTTCGGCATTCGTATCAAGGTCACTTCAAACAGGCCGTCGTCCAGCTCCACATCTTTCCCTGTAATATTTTTAAATCCCCCTGCGGAGGTGGAGTTGGTAATCATCCCGTAGATAAATTCATCCTCGATCATTTTCTCTTCACAGGTAACCTGAAGATGGTAAGATTGTATGTTGGGGAGTCTTTTCAGCCCTTCCAGAAGATAGGCGGCGTGTCCGATCCGGTTTTTCAGGTCCTGGCTGGTCTCATAGGAAACGTCTGTAAATAATCCAAAAGCGGCAATATAGACAAAATAATCTCCATTAAAGCTGCCGATGTCACAGGCAAAGGGTTCCCCTTCCACTGCAATCTGCGCGGCCTGCTCCATGCTCTTTGGAATATTCAAAGAACCTGCAAAATCATTGGTGCTGCCTGTGGGAATATACCCGATGGGAACTTTCTTTTCCCGGCGCATCATCCCTGTCACAGTTTCATCCAGGGTACCGTCGCCGCCGCTGCAGACCACCAGATCGTATTCTCCTGCCTGATCTTCCACCAGTTCCATGGCATCCTTTGGTTTTTGTGTGGGATAAATAGTCACCTCATATCCGCTTTTTACAAACTGATCTACAATCCCTAACAGTTTATTTTTAATCTGTCCTTTCCCAGAAAAAGGATTAAATACAAATAACAATTTTTTCCTTTTCATGGAGTCCTCCTCTAATCTTTCAGAAATGATTGCCCTGCCTGATCTCCTCTGCTATCTCACAGATCTTGCGAAGCCTGTGATTGACCCCCGACTTTCCAACAGCCGGCTCCAGATAGGTTCCCAACTCCTTTAAGGCCGCCTGGGGATACTCCAGGCGCACCAATGCGATCTCCCGCAGATTATCTGGCAGACTGTCCAGTCCCCTGGTATTTTTAATATAATTGATATCTTCTAACTGTTTCACCGCTGCGCTGACCGTCTTGTTGATATTGGCTGTCTCACAATTCACCTGGCGGTTGACGGAATTGCGCATTTCCTTTAGGATACGTACGTTTTCCAAATCTAAAAGCGCCACATGAGCCTCCATAATATTCAGCATATCCACAATCTGAGATCCCTCTTTCAGATACACCACATGGCTTTTTTTACGCTGAACGATCTTGGCCTCCATATCGAAACTGTTAATAATCTCCACCAGCTGTTTTGCCTTTTCCTCTCCATTGCAGACAATCTCAAAATGATAGGATTTCTCTGGATCACTCATAGATCCGGCGCTTAAAAAGGCCCCCCGGATAAAAGCCCGGCGGCAGCAGGACTTCTGAACCAGAATCCCATGCACCAGCTCTCCGGTGCGAATATCCTCGTTTTTCTCATTGCGCCATTTCACCGCCTGCAGAACTTTTGCAATTTCTTTCTGCCCAGACAGCGAAATCACAAAGGTTCTGCTTTTATGGAGATAGATATTCTGCCGCACTGCAATGCTGGCAGTTACCTGAAATGTTTTTTTCATCAGAATAAAATATTTTCGGGCCAGGGAAAGATTCTCTGTGTATACTCTAAGAAAACTTTCTTTTCCAGCCTCTTCAAATCTTCCAGCAAAACTTAAAATCGCTCCGATCTCTGCAATCTGGCAATGTCTGCTCTTGTGAAACTGACGCGATAATTCTTCCTTCACCTGACTTGAAAAAGACACTGCTGTTTCCTCCCGTCCCGCTATTTATTCCGCAGCGCATCCTTTTGGATATCGCGATGATCAATCTTGATTCCAAACTCTTTTTGATCCTTTAGGCGTTCATACAATCCATTGGCTAAGGTAACAGAACGATGTTTCCCGCCAGTACATCCAATACTGATGACAAGCTGAGTCTTCCCTTCTGTAATATAGTTGGGAATCAGAAATTTTACCATATCTTCCAGCTTATCCAAAAACTGCCCTGCTTCTTTGTACTGCATGACAAATTCCTGAATCTCTTTGTCATTTCCAGTTTTTGCGCGAAGGCCTTCCACATAATAAGGATTCGGCAGAAAACGCACGTCAAACACCAGATCAGAGTCTGTGGGAATCCCATATTTGAAGCCAAAAGAAACCACCGTGACAAAGAGATTCTTGTAGTCTTGATTTTTCACAAAAATCTTTTCCAGCTCTGCTTTCAATTCTCTTGTCAGCATGTTGCTGGTATCTATAATGTAATCTGCCTGCTTCCGCAGAAATTCCAGCCGCATCCGCTCTCTGCGGATTCCCTTGTCTACCCTTTCTTCTGCTGCCAGGGGATGGGTTCTTCTAGTCTCCTTGTAACGTTTCACCAGCACTTCATCTTGAGAATCCAAATATAAGATCTCAAAAGAGGTGCCTGCCTGTCCAAGCCTGTCCAAAACATCCTGCAGTTCGTCCAAGGTTTGACCGCTGCGGATATCCACGCCCACCGCCACTTTCTGCAGTTCCGCTCCTGGAACATCTGCAAGCTCCGCAAATTTTTCAATCAGTGCAATGGGAAGATTATCCACACAGAAATAACCGATGTCTTCCATAATTTTCAACGCTGTACTTTTTCCTGCTCCGGACATCCCGGTCAAAATTACAAACTTCATCCGGCACCTCCCTAAAATTCCCCGATAAACTTTACTTCTGGTTCCAAACGTACTCCAAATTTTTCCTCCACCCGATCCTGTACATCTGAGATCAGCTGCCGGACCTCTGCCGCAGTAGCCTGTTCCCGGTTGATCACAAAGCCGCAGTGCTTCTCTGAAATCTGAGCCCCTCCTACCTGATATCCCTGAAGTCCCGTATCCTGTATCAATTTTCCGGCAAAATATCCCTCCGGCCGCTTAAAGGTACTTCCGGCGCTTGGATATTCCAGCGGTTGTTTTTTATTTCTCTGCTGTCTCAATTCCGTCATTCTCCGACGGATTTCCTCTTCTTTTCCTTCTTCCAGCTGAATCTCTGCATCCAGCACAATATAGCGATTTTTCAAAATACAGCTGTGACGATATCCAAGGTCCAGCTCCTCTAAAGTTAATTCCTTTTCTTCTCCCTCTAACGTCAACACTGTAGCTTTCGTCAACACGTGTTTCATCTCGCCGCCGTAAGCTCCGGCATTCATCACTACCGCTCCGCCGATACTGCCTGGGATTCCCGATGCAAATTCCATTCCTGTCAGTCCATGGTCCGCTGCGCAGCAGGCAGCAGCAGACAGCAAGGTTCCCGCTTCTGCTGTGATCTTATTTCCCTTCACAGTGATCTTATTCATATTCTTTCCGATTTCTATGACCAATCCTGGAATTCCCTTGTCCCCCACCAGCAGATTACTTCCATTGCCAATCACCATCCAGGGCACTTGAAACTCCTTACACAGGGACAGCACAGATGGAATCTGTTCTCTGCCGGGCCGCACATAGTACTCCGCAGGACCTCCCACCCGGAAGGTAATATGGCTGCTCATGGCTTCCTGCCGGCAGCATTGTTCTGGTTCTAATAAATTCTGCAAACCTCTGAAAAAATTATCACTCACATCAGGCCTCTTTCAAAAATGCGGTATATCCTAATTTTGCTTCATACAGATCCACTTTGCTGATGATCTCCCAAGGGGCATGCATATTCAAAACTGCCAC
This sequence comes from Lachnospiraceae bacterium, assembly GCA_022792535.1. Classification (GTDB taxonomy): domain Bacteria; phylum Bacillota; class Clostridia; order Lachnospirales; family Lachnospiraceae; genus Petralouisia. The sequence continues at coordinate 7,517 of JAAWBG010000062.1, read as the reverse complement.
GCCGCTGTCAATCACGGACATATTGTAATTTGCCAGAATATAGGCGATGGTTCCGCCGCCTCCCTGGTCTACTTTACCCAGTTCTGACGTCTGGAAAGACACTTCGTTCTCATCCATGATTTTTCGCAGTTTCGCCATATACTCTGGATTGGCGTCGTTAGAACCGCCTTTTCCCCTGGAACCAGTATACTTATTAAATACCAGTCCATTTCCAAAATACGCGCAGTTCTTTTTCTCCATCACAGAGGCATACAGAGGATCGTAAGCCGCGCTCACATCGGAAGACAGCACCTGGGAATTGCTCATGGCCCGCTGGAAAATGATCTGGTCATAGCCGCCCATTCCATTTAAGATCTCCCCTACCGTGTAGGCAAAAAATTTGGACTGCATTCCCGTGGCTCCCACACTTCCGATCTCTTCCTTATCTACCAGCAGACATACGCTGGTTTTCTCACATACGCCGGCCCCTAAAATAGCTGCAAAAGAAGGATAAGCGCACACTCTGTCGTCATGTCCATATCCCATAATCATGCTTCGGTCAAATCCGTAATCTCTCGCTTTTCCTGCCGGAACCACTTCGATCTCAGCAGACAGAAAATCTTCTTCCTCTATATTGTATTGTTCTTTCAGGATATTCAGTACATTTGTTTTGACTGCTTCTTTGGCTTTTTCTTTCTCTTCTTCATTTTCAAAGGGAATACTGCCCACCAGAACGTCTAAATTTTCTCCCTCAATTACTTTCGCCGCTTTTTTCTCCATCTGCTCTCCTGCCAGATGAATCAAAAGATCACTGACGCCGAATACCGGATCTTCCTCTTTTTCTCCTATATTGACCACTACTTTTGTTCCGTCCTTTTTTACAATCACGCCATGGAGAGCCAAAGGCAGAGTTACCCATTGATATTTTTTTACGCCTCCATAGTAATGGGTATCCAGCAATGCCAGCTCTGTATCTTCATAAAGGGGCACCTGTTTTAAATCCAATCTGGGAGAATCAATATGGGCTCCTAAAATATTCATACCCTTCTCCAAAGGTTCTTTGCCGATTACAAACAACGCCAATAATTTTCCCATATTTTCCGCATATATTTTATCGCCTGTCTGAATCTTCTTTCCAGAGGCTATGATCTCTTTCAGATCCTCAAATCCAGCCTCTTTCGCCTGAGCAATCAACTCTGTCACACATTCCCGCTCTGTCTTGCAGTCAGAAATAAATTTCTTGTATGATTCTCCAAAGGCAAAAACTTTTTCTCTCTTTCCTTCCGGATATTTTTTCCAGGCATTTTTTCTTTCCATTGGTTCATCCTCCTACTCTCTGTTTTCACTTAGTTTTCGTTTCTATTTACTCTCTGTTTTCATTTTACCTTTCTTCTTGAAACACTGTCAATCTTCTTCGTCATCGTCTGCTTTCTGAAGATTCTCCTGTACCCGCCGGTACAGCTCCTTTGCCGCATTGTATCCCATTTTCTTTTGTCTGTGGTTTGCCGCCGCCGATTCGCAGATCACTGCCAGATTTCGTCCCGGACGAATAGGCAGGGAATGACAAACTACTTTATTCCCAAGAAATTCTGTATATTCTTCCTCCAGACCCAGACGGTCATACTCATTTTCTTTTTTCCAGTCCTCTAATTTAATCACCAGGTCAATATTCTGCTTTTCTTTTACACATTCCACGCCGAACAAAGTCTTCACATCAATAATTCCCACGCCTCTCAGTTCAATGAAATATCTGGTAATATCAGGCGCTGTCCCTACCAAGGTATGTTTGTTGATCTTGCGGATTTCCACCACATCATCGCTGACCAGACGATGACCCCGCCGAATCAGCTCCAGAGCCGCTTCGCTCTTTCCGATGCCGCTTTCTCCCATCAGCAGCAGACCCTCTCCATATACGTCTACCAGCACGCCGTGAATGGAAATACAGGGAGCCAGTTCTTCTCCCAGATAATAGATCAGCTCCGCCATAAATGCTGAGGTTCCATAATCTGTAGACAATACCGGTGTGCCGCTTGCTGTAGCCGCTTTCAGGAGATCCGCGTCTGGTTCCAGATTGCGGCTGATAATCACGCATGGAATGTTATGAGAAAAAAATTTCTGGAATACATCTAGTTTTTGGTCTTTGCTCAACTTCTGGAGATAAGTATGTTCCACCATCCCAATGATCTCAATCCTGCTTTTCTCAAAGTAGTCAAAATATCCTGTCAGCTGCAGCGCCGGCCGGTTTACCTCTGCAGTGGTTACTCTGCGGCTTTTAATATCCACTTCTGGATTCAGCACTTTCAGGCTCATTTTTTCCACGATCTTTTTTACACTTACACCCTTCATCCGTCTCTTCCTTTCTCCATCCGCATTTTTCTATAGCTTATCTTATCACAGAAGTTTCTCTCCTTCAATATTGGACCTGTGGAAAAATTCATAGACTGCCCTGGCTGCCCGTTCATTCATAGACGGAATCTGGGCTAAAGTCTCCACATCCGCTTCCCTTATGGCTTCTAAAGACAGAAAAGCTTTCATCAGCGCTTTACGCCTTGCGGCTCCAATCCCTGGAATATCATCCAGCACAGAATGTACCTGCTCCTTGCTTCTTAGGGAACGGTGATATTCAATGGCAAACCGGTGGGCTTCATCCTGGATTCTGGTAATCAATTTAAAACCTTCGCCGCGGCGGTCAATGGGAATCTCCTGATTCTGATAGTATAACCCACGAGTCCGGTGATTATCATCTTTTACCATGCCGCATACCGGAATATTCAGCTTAAGTTCTTCTAACACTTTCAAGGCCACATTGACTTGTCCCTTTCCTCCATCCATCATAATCAAGTCCGGAAATCTGGTAAAACTGCCATAATCATTTTCTATCTTCCGCTCTCTCAGTTCTTCCTGCTCTTTCATTCCGTGGGAAAACCGCCGGGTCAGCACTTCATACATGGAACCGTAGTCGTCTGGCCCCGTTACTGTGCGCAGCTTAAATTTCCGGTAATCACTTCGTTTCGGCTTTCCCTTTTCATAGACCACCATAGACCCTACCGTCTCAAATCCGCTGATATTGGAAATATCATAAGCCTCCACCCGTCTCAATTCCTCTAAGTCCAGCAGCTTTCCAATTTCCTTCAAAGCTCCAATCGTTCTGCCTTCCTCCCTTTTGATTTTCTCTTTGTCCTGAGACAGCACCATCGCCGCATTCTGAGCCGCCAATTCCACCAGCTTTTCTTTGGTTCCTTTTTTGGGCACCCGAAGATACACTCTCTGTCCCCGCTTCTGGCTCAGCCATTCCTCAATGACCCCTGCTTCCTCAATCTCCTCCTGAAGCATCAGTTCTCTTGGAATAAAGGGCGTTCCTGCATAAAACTGTTTCAAAAACGTAGTCAATACCTGGGGCCTGGTATCCTCGCTTCCCACATTCACATGAAAGTGATCCCTTCCAATCAATTTTCCATCCCTGATAAAAAAAATCTGAACTACCGCATCTTCCTGGTCCGCAGCCATTGCAATAATATCTTTGTCTTCTCCATCGGAACTGGTAATTTTCTGCTTTTGTGCAATCTGCCCCACCGCCTTCATCAGCTCTCGATACTCAATGGCTTTTTCAAAATTCATCTCCTGAGAAGCTGTCTGCATCTTTTCTTCCAGCTCCTTGATGACAGGCTGATAATTTCCATTTAAAAATTCAATAGCCTTCTCAATGCTCTTACGATATTCTTCCTTGCCGATCAAACCCTGGCAAGGCGCCATGCATTGGTGGATATGATAGTTCAGACAAGGTCTCTCTTTTCCAGTATCTCTAGGAAGAACCCGATTGCAGGTCCGCAGAGAATATATTTTCTGTATCAATTCTATGGTATCCTTCACCGCCCCTGCGCTGGTGTAAGGTCCAAAATACCGGGACTTATCTTTTTTCATCTGACGTGAAAAGAGGACTCTGGGAAAGTCCTCTCCCAGCGTCACTCTAATATAAGGGTATGTTTTGTCATCCCTCAACATGGTATTATATTTTGGACGATGCTCCTTGATAAGATTACACTCTAAAATCAAAGCTTCCAGCTCAGAATCGGTAATGATATATTCAAACCGTTCAATCTGCCGTACCATCTGTTCCTTCTTCAATCCTTCGTTATGACTTGGACGAAAATACTGACGAACCCGATTCCGTAAACTGACTGCTTTTCCCACATAGATAATCGCATCGCTGGCATCATGCATAAGATATACTCCCGGTTTTTGAGGGAGCTTTTTCAATTCTTCCTGAATATCAAACATAACCCTAACCCTGTTATTTTAATCCCTTCAGCAACTTGTCCAGATAATCTTCTCCCTCTGCAGAGACTGGCTCTTCAGATGCCTTCTCCGGCCGCGCCTTCTCTGCCTCTGTATCCAGGACTTTTTTCTGAACATCCTCTGATTTCAGTTCTGCCTGCTTTTCTGCGCCTGTCTTCTCTGGCTGCAGCTCTTCTTTCTTGGGAAGTCCCGCCTTAACCGACACAGATTTCTTTTTCGACGCACCCTTCTTGACTGGAAAAAATCCAAGTTCTTCTGGAGTAGCAATCTTCTCTTCCTTTGGCTCTGGTTCTTCTTGAACTAAAATCTGTTTCGGCTCTTTTCTCTCCTGCAGGACTGACTTTTCTAAAATCTGTTCTGGCTTCTTCTCCTCTGCCGCTGGCTTTTCTGAAATCTGTTCTGGCTTCTTCTCCTCTGCCGCTGGCTTTTCTGAAATCTGTTCTGGCTTCGGCTTTTCCGGTATCACTGTCTCCACAGTAATTTTCTCAGCCTCTTTCTTGTCTGAAACCTGTTTGAGCTCCTTCTCTTCTCCTGTCTCTTCCTCTATTGCTTCTTCTGATTCTTTCTTTCCATTCACGATAATAGGAATAATCTCTATTTCTTTTTCCAGCTCTCTCGGTTCCATTTCCTCCTGAGCTTTTTTCATCTGGCCCGCTGTGTCAGAGACATTAGCAGAGGAAATTTGATTTTCCTTCTCTTCTAATTCATGGAGTTCCTGATTTAATTCTTTCGGAATCTCCTTTCCCTCTAGGGTATTTACCTCAAAAATGGGATCTTCTGCTAAAGTATTCACTTCAAAATCTAAAGTATTTACTTCAAAAACAGGAGGCTCTTCTTTCTCAGAGGGTTTCTGAAGCTCCGCTGTCTTTTTTTCTTTCTCCTGAAATTCCCGGTGATAGATCTCCTCTGCCTTAAAACCTTCCGCCGCTTTTTCTGCATCTGTCTTTTCTTCCGGTTCTGGAATTCCCTTTAACTCACGGAAAATCTTCATAAATTCCTTACCAGTGATGGTCTCGTGTTCATACAGATACTGAGCAATCTCATCTAAAATACTTCTATTTTCCTGGAGCAGACGAACCGCCTCATCATAGCTCTCTTTCAAGATCCGCATTACTTCCTGGTCAATCTGAGCGGCAGTCTCCTCTCCGCAATTAAGACTTGCTCTTCCGTCCAGATATTGGTTCTCAATGGTCACCAATCCCATCAGCCCAAATTTTTCAGACATTCCATACTGAGTTACCATAGACCTGGCAATCTTTGTGGCCTGTTCAATATCGTTTGAGGCTCCTGTAGTCACAGAATCAAATACAATCTCTTCTGCCGCCCGGCCTCCCATATAAGTCACAAGATGAGCAATCAGCTCGTTTTTCGTCATCAAGAATTTTTCTTCTTCAGGCACCTGCATGGTATATCCCAAAGCTCCCATGGTTCTAGGAACAATGGTGATCTTCTGTACTGGTTCTGCATCTTTCTGCAATGCAGTGACCAATGCATGACCTACTTCATGATAAGCCACCATCTTTTTCTCTTTGGGGCCCATAATGCGGTCTTTTTTCTCTTTTCCGGCTATTACTACTTCTACAGACTCAAACAAGTCGCTCTGGTTTACATGTCTTCTTCCATGTTTTACCGCATTGATAGCCGCCTCATTGATCATATTGGCAAGATCTGATCCCACTGCTCCAGAAGTCGCCAATGCAATTGCGTCCAAATCCACGGAATCATCCAAGAGCACATTTTTGGCATGGACTTTCAGCGTCTCTACACGCCCTTTCAGGTCTGGCTTATCCACAATAATTCTGCGGTCAAACCGCCCTGGACGCAGCAGCGCCTTATCCAGCACCTCCGGTCGGTTGGTAGCCGCCAAAATCAAAAGTCCTTTGGAAGTGTCAAATCCATCCATCTCTGCCAAAAGCTGATTCAAGGTCTGTTCCCTCTCGTCGTTTCCGCCGTATCTGGTATCCCGGCTCTTGCCAATGGCGTCAATCTCATCAATAAAAATAATACAAGGGGCCTGTTTCTGAGCTTCCTTAAACAGATCCCGGACACGGGATGCGCCTACCCCTACAAACATTTCTACAAAATCAGAACCTGCCAACGAAAAGAAAGGCACTTTCGCTTCCCCGGCAACTGCTTTGGCAAGAAGTGTCTTACCAGTTCCCGGAGGTCCTACCAGCAATGCCCCCTTAGGCAGTTTCGCACCGATATCCGTATATTTCTTAGGATTGTGAAGAAAATCCACAACCTCCTGTAAAGATTCCTTCGCCTCATCCTGGCCTGCCACATCTTTAAAAGTAACTCCAGTGGACTTTTCCACATAGACCTTGGCCGTAGTCTTGCCTACGCCCATCATGCCGCCACTTCCCATCTTGCGAAAAATCAGAAAATACAACAATACCCATACCAGCACCAATGGAAGAATATAGCTTACCATATTCCACATAATGGCAGAAGACACATCTTCCACGGTTCCGCCAAATTTTACATCATGTTCTTTCAGCAGCGGAAGCAGGCTCTCATCATTTAATTCTGCAGTATAATAAGTGATTCTGTATAATTTATTCTCCCCTTTCGGCGTAATATTGATCCGGTTGGATGTAAAAGTTACAGATTCCACCTTATCCTGTTCCACCATCTCAATAAATTCCGAATATGTGATCTCTTTATTGGTAGCATCTTTCGCACAGCTGTTCAAAAGACTTGTCAAAAACAATACCAGAAGCGCAGCCAAAATAAAAATCATAATCGTCATGCCATTTTTATTATTGCCGCCGTTATTGTTTCCGCCCTGATTATTATTGTTATGATTTCCTTTGTTCTCCATTTATTTCCTCCTAGGTATCGCATCCATTTATTTCGCGACACCTCTTTATTATATGTGTATTTGTCTTGAAAATCAATACAATTCTCTTAAACTTTTCTGCACATTTCTAAAGTTTTTATAAACAAAACCACTCATCTATCACAAATCTTATGATCGAATTATACTGGCATAAATGAACCCATAAAAATTACAGTAAATTTTATATAACGAATTATTTTTTCAAAAGTTCTGGCATTCTTCCCTCACAGGTTGTATAATATATTAGTTATTAATAGAATTTTGTAACCAGAACATCTTTCTTTTCTAAAAGATTCGGGTGTCAAAAGCACCTTTGGTGCTACGCTCATCCCATATATTGTTATTGCAAACAAGTTTGCACATCAATATATGGGATAGAGCGGGTGCGCCGCACCCTTTT
>JAAWBG010000061.1 GCA_022792535.1 Lachnospiraceae bacterium | reverse complement strand
GGCTATTCCAGGGGGAAAGGGGGAGGTATACGCTTTTTTAAGATAGAGCTGAATTTTTAAGACAAAAAAGAGGAGCTGTGAAAAATGGTGTTTCAATCACTCCATTTTTTCACAGCCCCTCCGCCTGCGGCGGACCGCTCCCGCGGTTCATTTCCTCTCCGCCGCAGTGCGATATATTTTCCTTGCATTTGCGTGGCATCTATATTTTATTCTATAGGAAAGATGCTTTCACGCTTCAATGTGACAGGGTCTTTCCTATAGAATAAAAAGCCTTACCTGAGATTTTTCACAGGTAAGGCTTTTATTTCACCATTCAGCGCCACTTAAAATGGCTGCTTTATCATTTCACATATAATAATTAGTCACACAAATATTTCTGCAGAGTTCTCATACACTCTTTCAGATCAATAGGCTTTGCAATATGGGCATCCATTCCCACTTCCAGACAGTGCTGGGCGTCATCCGAAAATGCATCCGCTGTCATGGCAATAATCGGAAGTCCGCTGTCAGAACGTTCCAGTTCACGGATGGCTACTGTGGCGTCATATCCATTCATAACCGGCATACGAATATCCATCAGAACCGCATCATAGAATCCAATTTCGGAAGCCTCAAACTTCTCCAAACACTCTTTTCCATTGATAGCTCGTTCCAGTATCAATCCCACGGCTCCGAGAATCTCGCTGATAAATTCCCAGTTTACATCAATATCTTCTGCCAAAAGAATATGCTTTCCTTCAAAATCTATCTCATCCTCTTCCTCGCCTTCTTCATAAGCCTCATTTTCCATATATTTTCTCAGATACAGATACAGCGTAGATTTGAATAATGGCTTAGAAATAAATCCCTCGATTTCGGAAGTATCCACTTCCTCTTCCAGCTCATTCCAGTCATATGCCGAGATCAAAAAGGCAGGTATCTTATTGCCTCCAGTGACATTTCTCATCTCACGAATCACTTCAATTCCCGTCATATAAGGCATTTTCCAATCTACCAGTACAAAATCATAATCATTGTTCTGCAGATGCCTGTCTTCAATCATTCGGATTGCCTGGCGTCCATCCAAAGACCACTCTGTATGAACTCCCAATTCCTGCAGATTGGAAACTGCGCTGGTACAAAGCTGTTCATTGTCATCCACCACTAAAACGTCCCAATGGGGAAGCAGCATATCCTTCTCATCAATGTCAGATTTTTTCAGGTCAAGGGTAATGTGGAATCTGCTTCCCTTGCCCTGCTCGCTTTTCAGCTCAATGGTTCCCTTCATCATATCCACAATTGCTTTTGTAATGGACATACCCAATCCAGTTCCCATAATCTTTGCCACCTGGTCGGAATTCTCCCGCTCAAAGCTGTCAAAAATTTTCTGCTGAAACTCCTCTGTCATTCCAATTCCGGTATCTTCTACAATAAAGTGAGTCCGCACATACTCTTCTCCCTTAGGAGATGCTTCCTGATACAGATGAACATCAATTCTTCCTTCCTCCGGCGTAAATTTCGCCGCATTGGACAAAAGGTTCAACAGCACCTGATTTAAACGGACGGAATCGCAGAATACTTCTTCCGATATAATAGACTGAATAAAAATATCAAAATATTGATTTCTAGATTTTACCTGAGGCTGCATAATATTGACAATATCATCCATAGTCTCCCGCAAAGACATCTGATTCATATTCAGCGTCATCTTTCCGCTTTCAATTTTAGACATATCCAGTACGTCATTGATCAAGCCCAGAAGATGTTTGCTGGACAGCTTCACCTTCCCTAGACAATCCTCCACCCTATTTGGATCTTTGATATTTTTCAAGGCTATCTCCGTCATTCCGATAATGGCATTCATAGGAGTACGAATATCATGGCTCATGCTGGAAAGAAACTCACTTTTCGCCTTATCTGACTGAACCGCTTTCTTTCTCGCAGTGTTTAATTCTTCCATCTGCTGTGTAGACAGACGGAAATACATAAAGAACATAATGGACATTGCCACCAGAATCATCATGGAAGATCCAAGCATAATCCCAATACGCTGCAGATCCAGATTACTGATAGGATCATCCATAACCTCACTGTTCATAACTGTGATCAGATACCAGTCCAGATTCTCAGAAATAGGCGTACAATATGTATAACGTTTTTCTCCATTGATCGCAACCAGCTTAGAGTAAGGTTCTCCCTGTTCCATGGCCTCCTGTAATTCTACAATATATTCTTCCGCTTCTCCTTTATGATTGACTGCCTCCCCCTGAATCCGTTCAAAATAACTTTCTCGGTAGGCATCTCCGCTTCGAATTACAAAGTTTCCATTTCCATCAATAATATGAGAATAAGTCAATGTATCCACAGAATCCAAAAAGAGAGCTTCTTTCAAATAGTCCATGGGAACTCCTGCCAGCAAAGCAATACTCTTACTTCCATCGCTCATAGGATATGCTGCAGCCTTTCCCAAAATCAGCATCCGCTCTCCTGTTTCACTGACCCCGCTGACTACAATATTTCCATCTCCTTCCAAAGAACTTATGATCTCATCTGCCGAGACCTCTATCTGATCTCCGTAAATGGTCTCAATCTCTCCCCCTTCAGAACACAATCCTAAAAAGGTGAAGTCCCGCACCTCACCGCCAAGGGTAAGATCATCTATCAATTCAGAACCATATTCCGCACCTTCTGGGGGCGTCCTTCGAAGCAGCCCTTCAATCTGTTCCAAACGCAGTCCCACCACTGTGGTGAATTTCTGTTTGAGCTGAATATTCATCTCAGACATATAAATCTCACTGATCTCATCAATCGTCCGCTCTGTCAGTTTTCCCATGATCAATACAAGTCCGATAAATACCACGACACACACACTGATCACGCCGATAAAACTGTTTCTTAAAAAACTTTTAATATTCTTCTCCATTCTATCCTCCATTACTATGTATCTCGACGCACAAACATGCATTCTTGAGAAAACACCCGCATTCCCTCGTCTTTTCCTTCGCAGATTTATGATAAATTTTTAAACCAATGTGCTGTAATAAGCGTCAATTTCCTGCTTACATCTGACAAGCAGTTCCAGAACTTCTGATCGCACCGCCCCCACATCTTTTGCCAATGTGCTCCGCACAAACTCAAACTGCAGCTCGTTATGCTCCCGGTAACGATAAAACATCTGGTCAAACTCATCTACAAGCCGGCACATCTGGGTAAAGATCGTATTATTCTTCCCCACCAATTTATAGGGAAATCCGTTTCCATCATATCTCTCATGATGATGCATACACATATCTGCACATATCTGCACAAAATACTCACAGTGCTTGGAATAATTCAAACGGATAATGCTGGCTCCTGATCCAGTATGTCCATAGATATCATTGCTCATCTCATCTTGTTTGGAAGACTTAAACTTAAAATTATTAGGAAGCAGCATATTGCCAATATCACAAAAAAATGCTGCTTTACTTATCATTTTTATTTGATCCTGAACCCTTTCGCTGCCGCTTCCTAAATACTGCTTCAGTAATATCTCCATTAAATCTGCCATACGCTCATAATGGCCGCTGTCCTGGCCGAAATTTTTCAAAAACCTCCGATAGACCGTATCCAGATCTGATATGTACTTTTCCGTTTCCCAAATATCTTCCTGAGAAAGGCTGCCTTCTCCAACCATTCCCATTTTTGATTCCAGCCTCCACAAAAACTCTTCTCTCTCAAAAGGCTTCTTTATAAAACCGGAAATTTGATACTGTGCCGCACTGGCAACGTTTTCTCTGGTAGCCTCTGCAGTAATTAGAAATACAGGAATATCATTGATCTTATTTTCCTTCATGCGCTGTAATACACCAAATCCATCCAGCACCGGCATAGACACATCCAACAAGATCCCGTCCAGTACGTCTAATCCCTTCAGAATTCTGTCAATCCCAGCAGATCCATTTTCTGCCTCAACAATGGAGAACTCTTCCTCCAAAATTGTTTTCAGCACTCCCCGGTCTACTTCTGAGTCGTCAATTATCAATAATTTTCTATCATCTCTTAACATCGCACTCTTCTACCATTATCATCTATTTCCTCTATTTATTTGCCATATAATTCTCGATTGCGGCTATGATCTTCTCCTGAACCGGCAAAACCTTTACCAGAATTCCTCGTGCCTCTTCCGGTTCTCCTTTCCGCAGAAGATCTGTGATCTCAGAGTATGCCTCATACACTGGCGTGATAGAGAGATTTCCAGCCGCCCCTTTGATAGCATGAGCCTTTTCTATAGTATCCTCGTATTCTTTTCCATCAAAATCCGGCTCAAAAGAATACTCTTTCATCATTTTTATAAAGGTATTCAACATTTTTTTATAAATAGCTGCATTTCCACCCAGACGTCTCACTCCGTCATCCACATTTACACCCAATTCTCTTAATTCATCCAGTAGATTCATAAAAATGTCTCCTTTTTCCGTTTTATTTCTATTACTTCATTAATTATTATATAAATTATATGAAAGATCACACAGGACCTTTTCCGCCATGATTTCAGCACTCTCATCATAACATACTTCAGTCCATACCGCAACCGATTTGTTCCTGAGTTTCCTCTCTGTCATAAGCAAGGCAGGACCATAATTTCTACATAATTGTGCAAATTGACAATAAAAAATTTAAAAGCCTCCTTTTGACACCCGAATCTATGATAGAAAAGAAAAAGAGAGCCCAACCATGAACTCTCTTCTGCCCTCTTTCTAACTCTATATCTCTCTGTACTGTCTCTCGTACATACGTTTTCTTCCTGTCAGCAATTCTCCGCCATATACCAAAGTATACATTACAATTGCCATGATACATCCAGTGATCACATCAAACACAGAATGCTGTTTTAAAAACATCGTAGACAGAATAATGGAAATCATCAGCACAAAAGATATTCTGCGTATCCATTTCTTCTCTTTCAGCTGCTCGCTGTGCATTACAGAAAGATGAACGCCGATGGAATTATACACATGAATACTTGGAAACAAGTTCGTAGGAGTATCCACCATATAGAGTCCCTTGACCAGCGTGACAAAAATATTATCCCGCTCAAACATTCTGGGACGCAGATAATGGCCATGGGGATATACTGTGGACACAACCAAAAACACCGTCATACCCACAAACAAAAAAATACACAGTTTATAATAATCCTGCACATTTTTGAAAAAGAAATATGTAACTGCAAGGGCCACATATCCAAACCACAGCAGATAAGGTACAATAAATATTTCTATAAATGGGATATAATCATCAATGGGCATATGGATCACATGAAAACGTCTGGTCACCGTCCGCTCTAAATATGCAAACCATACCAGATAGATCAGTAAATATGATAAAATCCATCCATGCCGATAACGATAAAAGAAATCTTTTAATGTCTCTCGCATAAGATCACCTTTCTACACCGAAATCCTTCGAACACTCAGTTATCTCAATGGATTATAGTACAAGAAATCAAATCAGTCAATGGAATTTTTATCAAATTAAGAAATTCTTACGAAACTCTCAACTCCTTCCATCCTACAGTAAACTCTGCCCATTGAAACTCCCTCTGTGAGAGCTGGGTTCTGTCTTAAATTTTAGGAAGCATATATTCCACCAGCGCTGCTGAACGGGCCGCCGCTGCTTTTTCAAAAGATGGATAGTCCACCTGAGCACTGTCGTCCGCTTTATCTGAGATAGCCCGAATAATCACAAAAGGAATCTGGTTCAAGTAGGAAGCGTGGGCAATAGCCGCCCCTTCCATCTCCACGCAGAAGCCCTGAAAATTCTGTATCATATCATTTTTTACTTTTTTATCGCTGATAAACTGATCTCCGCTGACCACCCGGCCCTGATAAACTTCTATATCAGGGTTCACTTCCTTACAGCAGGAAACTGCAAGCTGCTGTAAATGAGCGTCCGCCAAAAATGCCAGACATCCCATCTGGGGAACTTCCCCCAGAGAATATCCAAATACCCGTACGTCCATATCATGATGCAAAGCGTCTGTAGACACTACAATGTCTCCAATATTGATCTCATTTTTCAAGGAGCCTGCCACACCTGTATTGATAATATGGGAAACTGCAAAAGAATCGCATAAAATCTGAGCGCAGAGAGCCCCGTTGACTTTCCCTACTCCGCTCCGCACTACCACCGCCTCGGTTCCATTCAGGGTTCCCTCCCAAAATTCCATAGAGGCTTTCTCCATTTTATTGCGGATATTCATTCTCTCTTTCAGCACTTCCACTTCCAGCTCCATGGCTCCGATAATTCCAATTTTTTTCATTTTGTTCTCCTATTCCACCTCTGTTTCCATACAGAATTCAGGCAAAAATCTTTTCTCTATTCTGGATACAACAAATGTTTTTCATCAATTCCGTATAAGGTTTTTTCCAGATAACGGTCAGCCAGATAATTGGCCATTCCCAGATTCATATCCAAATAATTTCCACAGTCCTTCGCACTTGCTCCCGGCACCTCTCCTCTATAATCCCGGATAAATTCATACATCTCTGTAATCAGTTTTACCACGTCCTTAGACTCATAATCTCCTGCCAAAAGCAGGTAAAATCCGGTCCGGCACCCCATAGGCCCAAAATAAATCACCTGATCCTGATATTCTTTATCATTTCTCAGATAGGTGGCCGCCAAATGTTCTATGGTATGAACTTCCGCTGTATTCATCACCGGTTCGTCATTGGGAGAAGTCATCCGCAGATCAAAAGTTGTAATCACTTCTTTTCCAATATGATCCTTACGGGATACATAGATTCCTGGTTCTAATTTGATATGATCAATCGTGAAACTTGCAATTTTTTCCATAAGTTCCTCCACTTTATATTTATGCAGAGACTCCCTGTCTCATTTCCTGATTCTTACCGAAACACTTTTTCCACCACCTTGGGAAGATCCGGCAATTTCTCAATATAAGGAACCTCTGCCTGAACAATGGTTCCAAAACCATTTCGTGCATGAATAAAAGGAATCTGAGCTTCCATGGCAGCATAATAGTCTCCCTGAATATCTCCCACGTAAACAGCTTGATCCAGCTGATTCCGCTCCAGCACCAGACGGATGTTACGGTCCTTCTCTCTTCCGGTTCTTCCAAAAGACTCGTAGTCATCAAAATACTGCTCCATTCCATGATACTCCATAAAAGCCTCAATATAGCCTGCCTGACAATTGCTTACAATATAGAGAGAATACCCCTTGTCCCGTAAAATCTGCAGTGTCTCCTCCAGACCTTCCGTCAGTTTTCCGCCGTGTTTTCGAAGGTATTCATTCTCTTTCTTGCAGCAATAGGTCAGCATTTCCCGCCGCTGCTTCATCTCAAACTCGGAAAAGAGAATGTCTGAAATCTCATACATACTCTTTCCCATAACTTCCCGAAGCATCTCTGGCGTAAAGATCTTCTCTATATCAAAATGTTCTTCCATCGCTTTTTCCCAGGTGAGCGCCGCCCCCTGGGATGCGTCCCACAGAGTTCCGTCCAAATCAAACAAAATACCTTTTTTCATGTCTCCTCCTTTTGCATCAGCCATGCATTTCCATATCTTATTCCTGTCGCCTAATACACGTTTCTCATCTTTAGGCCATATTCTATCACGTTTTATCAGGAAAGTCTATATGAAGGAAGGGCAGAATTTAACTTAATCTCTTAGAGGACGGAATCTATAAACTCTATCTTTTACTTCTCTTTTCTTCCCTGCAGGATCAGCGCTGCCATTCCGCAGAGAATCCCGCCGATGAGATAAGACAGCCAGTTGATATCCCATCGGTTCAGCACAAAACCTCCAATGCAGAACACAATCGTCGCCATCAGCATAATGCAGCCGCACCAAACACCTATTTTCTGGTCTCTTTTTTCCTTTTCTACTGTGAGATTATTTTCCTTATTGTATTTTTCCAGGTCATACTTGGCGCTTCCCATTCCAGTATGAACCAAAACTCCCACGCCTGCAGCCACACACAGTAAAAAAATTCCACTATAAAATTCTTCCGTCATACCTGGCCCTACAGGCAGTCCATCTCCATTCATTCCAATGAGCAGCCCTGCCAATATCACACCGATTCCACTGGCAATTCGACGGGGAAACTTTTCTGTAAACTTCTCTCTTTCTTCCTTTGTATAGAAGTCTGCAATGACTGGGTGGCTTTTGCGGTAAATGCTGTCCTGAATTCCTGTTGTTACCAGAATCAGAATTCCTACCATACAGATGCCAAAAAATATCATGTTCATCAAAATTTCCGGCGTTCTGTGAAATCCTTCCAGCAATTCATAAAGGGCCGGACTCAAGATCAGCAGCACCACCCCTGCAGAAATGCTTTTCCGCTGTTTTTCCATATGTTTTTCATAGCCTTGGCTGTCAGCTGCTTCTAATTCTACCGCATCTTTCCGCAGCAGAGTATCCATATCGCAGGAAAAGAAATCACACAACTGCAGAATCTTCTCCATCTCTGGATAAGAGGTTCCCGCCTCCCATTTCGAAACCGTCTGCCTGGACACCTCAAGAACTTCTGCAAGCTGCTCCTGGGTCATATTTTTCTGTTTTCTGTAAAACTGCAGATTTTCTCCAAATACATTCATCATCATTTCACCTTTCTGATATCTAATTCTTATTCCTTCAGCGCTTCCGGTGAATTTATCTTACGATATCATGCATGTAAAGTCTGCATATTCTCTGTTGCTTTTGAAGATTTTCATGTAAACTTACGGTTGCATCGGCGTATTTTCAAGAGTTTCCTCCACTGTCACAGATAAGGCCAGCTCTTCTAATTGTTTCTCATCCACTCTGCCGGGAGCCTCTGTCATCAGACAGGAAGCATCCTTTACTTTTGGAAAAGCAATCACGTCCCGAATACTCTCGCAGTGCATCATATGCATCACAATCCGATCTAAACCATAGGCCAGTCCTGCATGAGGCGGCACCCCGTATTGGAAGGCATTCAGTAAGAATCCAAACTGTTCATAAGCCTGTTCTTTGGTAAAGCCCAATACTTCCAGCATTTTTTCCTGAATATCATTTTGATGAATACGGACAGACCCGCCGCCTAATTCCGTTCCGTTCAGCACAATATCATAGGCTTTGGCCCGCACAGCTCCCGGATCAGAATCAATGTTCTCCCAGTCTTCCTCCATAGGCATGGTAAATGGATGATGTTTTGCCATAAAACGATTTTCCTCCTCAGACCACTCCAACAATGGAAATTCTGTGATCCACAGGAAATTATACTGATCCTTGTCAATCAGCTCTAATTCTTTCCCCAGTTCCAGCCGGAGGGCTCCCAGCACATCCCAGACTACCGTGTTTTTGTCAGCGGCAAACAGCAGTAAATCTCCTGGCTGTCCATCCATCTTTTCCACCAGCTTTTTCAGCGTGTCCTCTTCCATAAATTTGGCAAAAGAAGATTTATAAGTGCCATCTTCATTTACCGCCAGATAAGCCAACCCTTTGGCCCCATAGCCTTTGGCAAATTCTACTAATTTATCAATCTTTTTCCGGGGCATTGAACCCTGACCTTTCACATTGATTCCCCGCACAGAACCGCCTTGTTCCAAAGCTCCCGTAAACACACCGAATCCACAGTCTGCCACTGCTTCCGATACATTCACCAATTCCATGGCAAAACGAGTGTCCGGTTTATCGCTTCCATAGCGGTCCATAGCTTCCTGCCAGGGCATCCGCTGGATGGGCAGAGTAATGTCTAACCCGATGGCTTCCTTAAATACATATTGCAGGAGACGTTCGTTGACTTCAATCACATCATCCACATCCACAAAGGACAGCTCCATGTCTGCCTGAGTAAATTCCGGCTGACGGTCCGCCCGCAGGTCCTCGTCCCGGAAACACCTTGCAATCTGAAAATACCGATCGTAGCCAGAGCACATTAAAAGCTGTTTAAATAACTGAGGGGATTGAGGCAGCGCATAGAAACTGCCTGGATGCACCCGGCTGGGCACCAGATAATCTCTTGCTCCCTCTGGCGTAGATTTTGTCAAAATCGGGGTTTCGATCTCTAAAAATCCCTCCTGCTCCATAAACCTGCGCAGCAGCATGGACACCTTGCTCTTCATCATCAGATTTCTTTGAAGATCTGGTCTTCTCAAATCTAAATAGCGATAGCGGAGCCGAAGATCCTCTTTGGTCTGAGAATTCTCTTCAATAGGAAAAGGAGGCGTCTCAGACTCTGACAAAATTCGAAGATCTGTGGCAATCACCTCGATCTCTCCTGTTTTCAGATTCTTATTGACTGCAGCCGCTCTCTTTTCCACGGTTCCTGTCACTGCCACCACAAATTCGCTGCGCAGAGTCCCTGCTTTGGCAAATCCTTCCTTTCCCACCTTCGGTTCATCAAAGACAATCTGAAGGAGACCAGAACGATCTCTCAGGTCAATAAAGATCAAGCTTCCTAAATTCCTTCTCTTCTGCACCCATCCCATAACCGTTACCTGTTCTCCAATATTTTGACTGGATACTTCTGTACATCTGTGGCTTCTGTGAAGCCCGCGCATTGATTCTGCCATGTTTCTTCCTCCGATTCCTTTTATGCTTCTATTTTTCTATTTAGATTAGGGTGTCAAAAGGGTGCGACGCACCCACTCTATACCATATATTGATGTGCAAGCAAGCTTGCAATAGCAATATATGGTATGAGTGCAGCGCCAAAGGCGCTTTTGACACCCTAATCCTATTTATTGAAAAATTCTTTAAACTCCGTATACCCTTCTGCCGCCAATTTTTCCTTCTGGAACTTTTTATTTTTATTCATACGGGCCACCAGAATCTGTTTTCCCGCTTTCCGCTCTTCCTGAGCCAAAGCAATCACCTGGGTCAGTTTATCCTCTGGATAATTTTTCTCAACCAGATATGCAATCTTTTCCGACTGTCCTGGTATCTGGAATCCGCTCTCCAAAAGCAGCAGGATAATCCGCTCAAATCCGATGGAAAATCCGCAGGCTGGAACGTCATTTCCCGTAAACTTACCGATCATCTTATCGTAGCGGCCTCCCCCTCCGCAGCTTCCTCCAAATTCTGGCATGGCAATCTCAAAAATCGTCCCTGTATAATAAGACATGCCCCGGACCAAAGTGGGATCAAATACCAGATCAAAATCCGCCGCTTTGGTGTCATTGACACATGCCCCAATCTCCTGCAGATTCTTTGCTGTATCTGCATCCAGAAATTCTCCTAATTTTTCCGCCAGATAGGAGACTCCCTCTGCCACATCCTCTTTTCCTTCCATATCACGGAACAGCCCTAGATATTTTTCAATGGATGATTTCTCAAATCCGCCTTTTTCCAGTTCCTGAGCCACTCCCTCCAAGCCGATCTTGTCCATTTTATCCAGAATAATAAAAACCGTGTCGTATGAATCTTCTGAAAATCCACTGTATTTTGCCATCGCCTTCAAAATCCGTCTCTCATTAATCCGAATCTGGAAATTTTTGAAGCCTAACTTGCCCAAGGTGGTAGTGGTTGCAAGAATCAATTCAATCTCTGCCAGATTGCTGGGCTCTCCTAAAATATCAATATCACACTGCATAAACTGACGGTATCTTCCACGCTGAGGCCGGTCTGCCCGCCACACATTTCCCATCTGCAGCGCCTTAAAGGGTGACGGCAGATTATTGGAATTGTTGGAATAAAACCGGGCCAAAGGCACTGTCAGATCATAGCGCATTCCAAAATCCACTACGTCTTCCTCATTTTGGGCCGTCTCCAGTTTCAACTTTTCTCCACGTTTTAAAACCTTGAAAATCAGCTTTTCATTTTCTCCCCCCTGCTTGCTGCTGAGATTTCCAATATTCTCCATACAAGGGGTCTCAATAGGAGTAAATCCAAAACTGCGGTAAGTTTCTTTTATCACATTCATCACATAATCCCGGATCTGCATTTCCTCCGGCAGAATGTCTTTCATGCCATTTACAGGCTTCTTCGCCAATGCCATTGCTTTCTCCTCCATTTTATCACTTTTATTAAATCTTGATTTTATTTTTATATCACATTTATTTGATATATTGCTCTATTCCTTCTCGTTTGCGCTGGATCATCTCTTCCACCCGCTCTATGTACTGGGTAATATTTTTCACGTTTTCTGTACGTTCTACCTGTGTATTCCCTTTTTCATCTGGTTCCAGCACATATTTTGTGGAGGCCCCGGCTCCGCAGGCGATGATGGTCTGTTTTTCCTCCATAATCAAAATATTGTAAAGTCCCGCCTTTCCCGGCCGGGCATAGCCTACATTTTCAAAATTCCCTGCCATATTTTTCTGACGATACAAATAATAAGGCTCCATTCCCATATTTTCTGCATATTCTGCCGTCAGATCTACCATTTCCCAACTGTTTTTCATCTGCATTCCTGCATATTCTTCTGCATACATTTTCAATCTGGCCGCCCGTTTAATGGCAAGGGAATGCACCGTCAGGTTATCCGGGGATAACTTTTTTACCTGTTCCATTGTTCTTTTGACATCCTCCAGATTTTCCTCTGGCAGGCCTAAGATCAGATCCATATTGATATTGTCAAAGCCCATCTCTCTTGCCAGCCAAAAACTTTCCACCGTCTCCACCGCAGTATGCTTCCGCCCGATCAGATTCAGGGTCTTCTGGTTCATGGTCTGGGGATTGATGGAGATCCGGGAAATTCCATGATCCTGCAATACTTTCAGCTTCTCTTTTGTGATGCTGTCCGGCCTTCCCGCCTCCAGAGTATATTCCAATAGATGAGAAAAGTTAAATTTATTTTTAATTTTATCAAGCAATCCATCTAATTGATGAGCAGATAATGCGGTGGGTGTTCCTCCCCCGATATAAATCGTGTTAAGGTTTTTCTGTCTGCAGGCTTCTGCGGTAAAATCAATTTCCTGTTCCAACGCAGTCAGGTAATCCTCTATTTTTTCCTGCCACAGTTCCACCGGCGAAGAGGAAAAAGAGCAGTAAGAGCAGATACTGGGGCAAAAAGGAATCCCCACATAGAGGCTGTAGCCTTTTCGATAGTCAATCTGACTCAGCAGCTCCATCTCCTGTTTTGCGATTCTCAGACTTAATTCTATTTTCTGATCTGAGGCAAAATAAGTATCTGCCATGTAAGTTTTGATCTCTTCCTCTGTTTTCTTCTGCTCTAGCATGGCCATTGGAATCTTCACTGGACGGATGCCTGTAAGGGTGCCCCAGGGAAGTTTCTGCCCCGTATAAACTGACAGCATCTGATACAATCCCTGTTTCAGCCGGTTTTTGGTCTCCTTTCGATCGGAAAAGTCCACGGAAACCTTTGTCTGAGCCCCCACAGAATACCCGCCATTCTCAAAAGTCCTCCCCTTCTCCAGTTCCTTAGGCGGAAGCCATAAAAAGATCTCAATCTGACCTGTATCTGATTCTCTCTCATCCGGCGCCTTCCAGTTTAATTCCTGCTCTCCAGATATTTCCAAATCCGGTGTCTCCAGATCCGTCGTTTTCAGATCAGCTATTTTCAAATCAGTCATTTCCAGATAAAAAACTTCCAGGTGAAACAAGGGCGTCTCTTCCTGCTCCAGCCTGCAGATTCTCTCCCTGTCCGCAAACACTTTGACTTCCTCTCCGGCATAAAAAGCTTTGACCAGAGAATGAATATCATATTCAAAATTTTTTTTATTTAGACAAACTGTTATCATCTTTTTCTCTCTATAAAAATGGGTTGCCTGTACGTTCTCCTCCAATGGTGGTTAAATCCATATGTCCTGGATAGACCTTCACATCATCTGGCAATACTAATAATTTTTCTTTGATAGACCTTACAATCTTTGACATACTTCCCCCTGGAAAATCTGTTCTTCCCACAGATTGGCAGAACAAAGTATCTCCACTGAACAAAACCTTCTCCTGTTCTAAATAGTAACAGCATCCTCCCTCTGTATGTCCAGGGGTGTGCAGCACTTGAATCTCCATGCCTGCCAATTTCAATACCTCTTTGTCTGTCACAAACACATCTGCATGATAGCTCTCTCCCCGGCCGATCATGGAAGAAACATTCCGGCCTGGCTGTTCCAAAGTACTTTTTTCTGCCTCATGAGCATATATCTTAATTCCAAATATCTCTGCCAACTCTTCCGCCCCCATAGCATGGTCAAAATGCCCATGGGTCAGAAGAACCGCCTGAGGGTTCAAATTCTTCTGTCGAATCTTCTCAGCCAGCATCTTTGCAGAATCTCCCGGATCAATCACCAGCATTTCTTTCGTCTCATCATTGATTAAAAAATAACAGTTGGTGGCTACTTCTCCTACACAGTATTGCTCAATCTTCATATTTTTCTGTTCCTTTCTTATATCATCCAAATATCATCCAAAATATCATGCCCTTTTCCGTCCTCAATTTCTCTGTCTTCCCTTGTAATATGTCATAAAGTTTATTTTAGTATAATCTCCGTTTATTTGCAAGAAAAATCAAGGGAACAAAACCTTTTGGCTTTATCAAAAGAAAGATAGAACAAAGCGGACAGGTCCGCTTCAACTCCCTGAATCCCTCACTCATGAGGGACCTGGACGGTTTGCTGCGCCGAGCACAATTGCGAAGCAATATTTTACCTCTTGTGCGAGTGCGCATATTATTTTTATCTTATAGGATTCGGGTGTCAAAAGGGTGCGCCGCACCCGCTCTATCCCATATATTGATGCGCAAACTCGTTTGCAATAACAATATATGGGATGAGCGTAGCACCAAAGGTGCTTTTGACACCCAAATCCTATAAGATAAAAAATACGAAAACTTAAGCAAATCACTCTTGCAATTTGTCAAAATTCTATTTAATATAGGATTAGAGTGTCAAAGGGGCGCGCCGCATCAAAGGCGCTTTTGACACCCAAATCAATATAGGTATGCGGGGTATCTTTGGTATCCCAAAATATAAGTTAATTTTATGGTATTGGAGTGAGTAAAATGAATCAAAAGAACAAAAAAACACGCCATCTGGGACGTAAAGTGGGCGGCCTGACTCTATGTCTGCTGGTAGTCAATATTGTGGCTGTCCTTGCTTTATGTGTTTTCATGTTCTACAGTCTTGTGATGAATATGTTAAAAGCCCAGTGTATTAACGGAACCAATATGTTGTCTTATGAACTGCAGACTCATGATTCAGAAGATATGACTCAGCTGCTGGACGATCTAAAAGAGCAGATGAACTGCGAATTTACAATCTTCCAGGGTGATCAGCGGGCTTATACCACAATCCAGCAAAACGGAGAACGTCTTGTAGGCACAAAACTATCTGAAGAACTGGCCGACACTATTCTGGTACAGGGAAAATCCTATGTGGGAAAAGCAGAAATCATGGGTGTGCAGCATCTCTGCTCTTATGTTCCCACAACAGATGATAAGGGCCAGATCAATGGTCTGATCTTTGCTGGAATCTCTATGGCTGAAGCCACCACTCAGATTAATTTTACCGTTTTTGCGGCCTGTGCCGCCGGCGCTGTGATGATTATTTTAAGTATCATGCTGATGTCCCTTTTTATCAGCCGCTCGGTATCGCGCCCTCTTTCCAAACTTACTCTCCTGGCTCAGACCATGGAAGAAGGAAAGCTGGGACTTGGCCAGGAACAGAACCTAACCGTAAATATTCATTCCAACGACGAGATCGGCCTGCTGTCTAGCATTTTTGAAAACACAATCCTTCGGCTTCGAGGATACATCGGGGAAATTTCTACCATATTGGAATCTATTTCCAACGGCAATTTGACTGCAGGCACCACTCAGGATTACATAGGTGACTTCACCTCAATCAAATCCTCTCTGGACGACATCCTCAATAAACTAAACGATACGATGTCTCAGATTGTGGAAAGCTCAGATCATGTCTCCAATGGTTCCAAACAAATGTCCATCGGTGCTCAGGCCTTAAGTCAAGGCGCTGTAGAACAGTCCAGCGCTGTAGAGGAATTAGAGGGAACGATTCAGACCATTTCCCTGCAGGTACAGCAGACTGCCCAGCGGGCAGAACAGGCCAGCCTGAAAGTAGAAGAGGTCAGCGAACATCTTTCTGAAAGCAACCGAAAGATGCAGGAAATGATTCAAGCTATGGAGGAGATCAGCGAAAGTTCCAATGAGATTGGAAAAATTATTCGAACAATTGAAAACATCGCCCAGCAGACTAACATTCTCGCCCTGAATTCCTCTGTGGAAGCAGCCCGCGCCGGAGAGGCCGGAAAGGGATTCGCTGTAGTTGCCAAGGAAGTTCAGGAATTAGCTGGTCAAAGTACAGAAGCTTCCAAATCCACAAACAGCCTGATCGAACATTCCATCCGCTCTGTAGCATATGGCACAAAAATTGCCCATGAGACAGCTGTACAGCTTGCCTCTGTGGTGGAGGGAACCAGCCAGGTAGTAGAAGCCACCAACTGGATTGCCGATGCAGCCCGTACCCAGGCAGAATCAGTTGTCCAGATTCAGAATCGTATCATTCAGATCTCAGATGTAGTTCAGACAAATTCTGCCACTGCAGAAGAAAGCGCCGCTACCAGTCAGGAACTAAATTCACAAGCGGGACTTCTAAAAAATCTGATCGGTATGTTCCATTTAAAACAACAGTGATATTCTTCCTAGAACAAAGTGTCCAGGCCCCTCACTCATGAGGGGCCTGGACACTTTACGCGCCGAGCACAATTGCGAAGCAATATTTTACCTCTTGTGCGAGTGCGCATATTATTTTTCTCTTATAGGAAAGATACTTTCACACGTTATCGTGACAAGGTCTTTCCTATAAGAGAAAACAGCAGAATATATTTTCTGGTTCAAAATATATCCTGCTTCTATCTTTATCTCTATTTTATTTCCAGTTATTTTCTGACTCGTTCTAACACCTGCCCTACAAATTCCCTGACATGGGCCAGATCTTCCTCATTGGGGTGAAACAAGCCTTCATCAAAATTATGCAGCATCCTCTTCCGCCACATTTCCTGACGGGAATCCTCCATGGGAATCTCATAATTTTCCCGCACCTGCATAGGCATTTTTCCCTGGCAGAGAAATGTTCCCAGATATTCACAGTCATCTGGAATCCAGACATTGACTTTCTGTTCTATGGTCTTAAAATATGCCCTCTCCTTTCCCATGCCGCAGGTGCCGAACAAGGCGATCTTTTTTCCGTGAAGGTCTGAGAGCAGATCAATCACAGATATATCACAGGTCCCCCGGTTCACCCAAAATCCAATAAAAAAAATATCCGCGTCTTTCCCCTTATATTCCTCTATACTCTGCATGTCTTTGGACATTCCCGGAAGTGCACTGAAAATCTCAGTGGCAATTTTTTTTGTATTTCCAGTCACGCTGGAGTACACCACCATATAATCCATCTCTTCACCTTTTCCCGTCTATGTTCTGTCAATATCTTCCGTAAGGCACCCCGCCGCAGCAAAGCCCTCCGCCGCCACAGCAGAGATTGCACACAATATTTGCCAGACAGAGTTTCATGCAGAAATCTCCTCCGCCTGCCACGGGGCTTCCATAACTCTGCCGCCTGCTGTCATACCAGCGTCCTCCATTTTGGAGCTGAGCATATAACTGCTGGTATTCTATATTCCCTGGTTCCATAGCCGCTGCCCGCTGGGCGGCTTCCATGGCAGCCACATTATTTCCCATCCCGGAATTGGCAATAGCGTTAAGATAATACCAGTGGGCGTCCCGCTGGCTGATACTGTTTAAAACATTCAGCGCTTCTTTGTAATGACCGCTTCGAATATAGTTCACCGCTGCTTGTTTATAAGTACTTTCTTCATCTCCGCCAGAAGCCCGGCTCTGTTCCCGGCGGCTGCCAAATCCTCCGAAACCGCCGAAAAAATCTCCAAAATCCCAGTAATAGCCGCCGGTTCCGCCAGCGTCGGTTCCGCCATAACTCCTCTGTCCATAACCGCCAGACGTTCCCTGTTCCCTTTCATGCATAATCTGCTGATATGCCTGCTGTATCTCCTTGAACTTCTCTTCTGCCTGTTCCTTGTTGGGATTATTTACATTGGCGTCTGGATGGTATTTTCTGCTCAGGGAACGATAGGCTTTCTTGATCTCTTCCTCTGTTGCATTTCGATTTAATCCAAGTACCCCATATGGATCATACATGCTTCTTTCCTTCCCTCTTTCTCTTTACAAGCTCATACCGGCACCATACGCCGGAATACAATATATTTCTCAAAATAGAGATGTTGTCTACAATCGGAAGGCGCTCAAAGGCCTTTGAACACTCTGCCAGCATCATATTGAGTATCTTTTCCGCCTTCTGGTCAAATTCCTCTGTTCCAAATTCCCTGCAAAAGAGATTATAATTCCCTGTCTTCTGGTCTTTCTCGATATCTTCATAAGCATCCATCAGATAGATAAATTTCCCCAGGAAAAATCCCATCCGCCTCAGTTCTGTCTCCCATTCGTCTGACCTCCAGGCAAGGATTTCTCCCATAATCTCTCCAAAATATCCAGATACTTCATCCAGATCTTTGGAGCCCTCTTTCTCACAAAGCTGGATCTGCCTAAGCTTCTCTTGAAAAAGTCCAGCCTTCCGGGGATATTTCTCTGCAATTCTCCCGCACTTTTTCTTCAGCAGATCTGCCTGTATTTTTCTGGTTATCCTGCCTTCATCATCCCAGTCATCCAGGCATTTATAATAGGACAACAGCAGATTCATATCCGCCCCGTATTCGCTGCAGACATTGACTCGTTCCAGATGTTTTCCCATGGGATGAGCCATACATCTCCTCACATACACTTCCGTCTCAGGCTCATATAAACTGGTCAGCAACAAGACCACAAAGGTCATATCATAGCTCAAAGTAAACTGTCCCAGCCTGCCATAATGTTCCTGCAGTTCCCGGCAGAGACCGCAGTAATAGGAACGATAGAGATCGAACTCTTTAAATTTCATTTCTGGTTTATTGATAATAATATATCCAAACATAATGTCCTCTCTGTATGAATATATTCTAATCCTTTCCAAAGCAATTGCAATTAACAAAGGAGAAAGATTTTATAAAAACTTTATAAAGTTCTCAAAAGAACTCTTTTTCTAACTTTTCAATCTCCGCCATCCAGACAGCTCCGCTGGCGTCGCTGGGCATCCTAAGATCTCCTCTGGGGGACACTGCAACAGTTCCCACTTTGGGTCCGTCCGGCAGACAGGAACGCTTAAACTGCTGGGAGAAAAATCTCCTTACAAATACTTTCAGCCATTTTAAGATAACTTCTGGACGATACTCCGACCGCCGGCCCTCTCCCGGATCAAAGGCATACACTGCCAGACGAAAGATTTTTTCTGGTCCAAAACCAGAACGGAGCATATGATACAAAAAGAAATCATGAAGCTCATAAGGCCCTACAATATCTTCTGTTTTCTGAGAAATCTTTCCATCAGTCGGAGGCAGAAGCTCTGGGCTGACAGGCGTATCCAACACATCAAACAGAATCTGTTCTAGCTCTTTCTCTTTACAGGTATCTGCATAATACCGTACCAAATGGCGCACCAATGTTTTGGGCACAGAGGCGTTTACCCCATACATGGACATATGATCTCCGTTATAAGTAGCCCAGCCAAGAGCCAGTTCTGACATATCTCCTGTGCCAATCACCATCCCGTTCTCTTTGTTGGCAATATCCATCAAAATCTGGGTGCGCTCCCTAGCTTGTCCGTTTTCGTAAGTGACGTCATGAATCTCCTCTTCATGATCAATATCACGAAAATGCACCCGCACTGCCTCTTTGATATCCACTTCTCGAAAATCCGTATGGAGATATCGGATTAAATTTACTGCATTCTCATAGGTCCGGTCTGTGGTTCCAAATCCAGGCATGGTCACCGCGTGAATTCCTTTCCGGTCCAGTCCCAGCAGATCAAAAGCCTGTACTGTCACCAATAATGCCAGAGTCGAATCTAATCCGCCGGAAATTCCCACCACTGCATGGCGGCATCCTGTATGTTCCAGCCGCTTTTTCAGACCCATGGACTGAATCATAAGAATCTCTTCACACCGTTTCCGGCGCTCTTTCTGCCTGCCTGGCACAAATGGCGAAGGATCCACAAATCTGGTCAGCTCTGTTTTTTCTTTTTTCAAATGAAAGGTTATCTCCTGATAACATTCTTTTTTCCCCACAAAAGTGGACATTCTTCTCCGCTGTCCGTTTAATTTCTGTATATCAATCTCTCCGTAAACAGACTGATTGGCGAACCGCTCTGCCTCTGCCAGCATCACCCCATTTTCCGCAATCATATTGTGACCGGAATATACCACGTCCTGGGTAGATTCTCCTTCCCCTGCGCTTGCATAGACATAACCGCAGACTAATCTTGCCGACTGGCCTTCCACCAGATTTTTCCGGTAACGGTCTTTTCCTGTAATCTCATCGCTGGCTGATAGATTGACCATCAGATTGGCCCCTGCCAGTCCATGGGAAATACTAGGAGGGCTGGGCGTCCACAAATCTTCACAGATCTCCGCTCCGATCTTCAATTCTGGTATGCTGTCTGCCTGAAATAAAAGATTGCTTCCCATGGGGACCCTGTCTTGTCCTGTCACGGTTACTTCTACCGCCTCTTTCCTGCCTGGCGTGAAATAACGTCCCTCATAAAATTCATTGTAATTGGGAATGCACATTTTCGGCACCAATCCTAACACATTTCCATTTCCCAGCGCCGCCGCCACATTATAGAGCCTGCCATTCCATGCAAAAGGCAGTCCCACAAACACCAGCATATTCTTTCCATTGGTCTCCTCTGCAATCTCTAAAAGAGCCTGCTTCGCCTCTTCCAGCAAAGGTTCCATCAAAAACAAATCCCCGCAGGTATACCCGGTAATGCAGAGCTCTGGAAATACAACAACCACTGCCCGCTGCACTTCCGCCTCCTGAATCTTCTCTATTATCCTCTGTTTGTTATAGGCAGGATCAGCCACCCGGATTCTGGGGGTCACTGCCGCTGCCTTAATAAATCCGTCTCTCACTGAGTTCTCCTTTCTGTTTCTTGCCCTATTCTCAACATCTGTTTTTACAGTAGTGCTTTTAAATCTTTTGGTGTAAATACATAATGTTTATCGCAAAACTGGCAGTTTACCTCAATCGGTTCATTGTCTTCGATCATCTCTTGAATATCTTTTACGCCAATGCTGACAATGGCTTTCGTCACCCGTTCTCTGGAACAGTCGCAACGGTATTCTGCCGGAATCTTTTCCATGATCTCAAGGCCTAGTTCTCCCAGTACCTGCTCTAATAAAGTCTCCGGTGTTGCCCCCTGTTCTAAAAGATCCGTCACAGAAGCGATTTTGGCCACTTGTTTCTCCAAGGCGGCCACCACTTGTTCCTCAGTATCCGGCATCAGCTGAATGATAAATCCGCCTGCCTGTTTTACGGTATTATCCCGATTCATCAATACCCCCAGCCCAACTGCAGAAGGCACTTGTTCTGAAGTGGCAAAATAATAGGTCAGGTCTTCTGCGATTTCTGAGGTCTGCAGTGCGACTTGTCCTACATAAGGTTCTTTCATGCCAAGATCTTTGATCACACTTAAGATACCAGGCCCAAGAGCTCCTCCCACATCTAATTTTCCCTGAGCATTGGGTCTCAGCATTACGTCCGGTACCTGAGGACAGCCTTTCACATTCCCGTGGCTGTCTGCTGTTACTGTCATTCCTCTGGCTTCCCCGCTGCATTTGATCTGAAGGGTCAAGAGATCTTCTGTCCCCTTCATCATCACGCCCATCATAGCGCCTCCTGTCAAAAGCCTGCCCAAAGCCGCAGTGATCACCGGACTGGTATTGTGATAAATTCTGGCCTGCTCCACCAAATTTCTGGAGGTAATGGCAAATGCCCGAATCTGATGATCTGCCGCTGTCGCTCTTACAATATAGTCTTCCATTTTTCTCTCTCCCTTGCTATGATATAAATTCTCTCGCTCTCTTCCATGGCTGGCCCATGCGTAACCTCATCCAGGCAGGCCAATACTTCCATCCCTGCCTGCTCCAGCAAGTTTTTCACCTTTTCTTCCTCATATCCCCG
Source organism: Lachnospiraceae bacterium (assembly GCA_022792535.1). GTDB lineage: Bacteria > Bacillota > Clostridia > Lachnospirales > Lachnospiraceae > Petralouisia. Next base: position 27,362 of record JAAWBG010000061.1, on the reverse strand, counting down.
CTGAAAATGAGTTTCCTCGTATTTTCGATAAAAGGTCTCTCCCCTGAAATCTTCTCTTTCTTCCCGGATAAAAAACGTCAGATCATACTGGTTGATCTGCTCTTCTTCCTCATAAAAATTTTCCCAGATAAAACTGCCCTCTTCCCGGTTCTCGCATATCACAGTTTCCCCTAAGACTTCCCTATATTTATACAGGGTATTCATATCAAAGATAAAGATACCTCCTGGGTCTAAATAATTGTTGACCAGACAAAAAACCTGCAGCAGCTCTTCTTCCTCTAAAATGTAATTGATGGAATCACAGACGCTGATCACCGCCCGCACCGTTCCATACAGTTCAAATTCCCTCATATCCTGCAAAAGATACAGAATATCTTGTCCCTCTGCAGACAGATCAAAAGACGCCTCCCTTGCAATCTGAAGCATTTCCTCGGAATAATCTATGCCAATCATGTCGTAACCTGCCTGAGCAAGCAGCCTTGTCATCTTTCCTGTGCCGCAGCCTAAGTCCAGTACAAGTCCATCTTCTATGCCATACTCCCGCAGCAGATGAATCAAGTACCGGCTCCATGCTTCATAAGGCACATTGTCCATAAATAGATCATAAACCTCTGCAAATCCTGTATATGCCTCCATTGAGAACTCCTCCATGATTTTGTAAATTTTTGTGTTCTATACTCTTCTGTTTTAACATGCCAAAAGGTCTTGCTGCCTTTGGCAGCATAGACATCTTGCACAAAAAGTGTTTGGAAAGCTAGCTTTCCATGACACTTTTATGTGCAAAGTGTTCACATCACTTTGTGATGTGAACCTTTTGGCACTGTGAAATTGCAAAATTTAAAAATCTAAATACCAAAACTCAAATACAATTTGCCTTGATTATTCTTTCTAAAAAACTTATACTATCTGTATTGGAATTATTCTGTATGAAAATAATTCCACATTAGGATTATTATAGTAAAAACTGATTCGTTTTGCAAGGAGCCTTTATGAGTGAAAATTACGACCACTACATTTCCAGACATATACGATGCGTCTATCGCCGCCGCCTGGTTTCTCCCATTTTCTATCTGATCATTTTGATCGTTACCTGGCTGGTCTTTCCTTTGTATGATCTTTTATTTCCACAGACGTTAGACAATCTTGAAGATTTGAGTATTTATGAAAAAAGCCGTTCTTCTTATGTGAAGGCAGTGTTAAAAGATTTACATTTCACCGGATACACTAATACCCTTTTAGGCAGCACCACCGGATATTATTACTATACCATCCAGGACAACCAATGTGTGATTCTGCTTCTCTCCCCTTCCACCTGTGAAGAGGGACTTCCTTTTATTGAATCTGTGTCTATATGGGGACGGGTGTTAAAAGGAAATCCGGCATATCACACTCTGCTGGAAAACCTCTCAAAAGATCTGAAATGGACAAAAGCAGGAATTTCTGGGAAAACCAGCTCTTATTTTATCAGCGAACCTGCTTTTCAATTAATTCCCAGCGCTTTTCTTATGCTGGTGTACTTTTCCACCGGAGCTTATGCCCTGCTTCGCATTATCCTGGACATTCTCTATATTCGTTTTCCAGTGTTTGCGCCTGCCTGCCGCCAGCTTGGGCGTTTCGGCAAACCTGGGGAACTCCTTGCAGAAGCGGAAACAGAACTTGCCACCCTGCCCCAACTTGCCACAGAAGATATGTTTATCACAGAACATTACTTCATTGTGCTTGCTAATTATGGGGCCGCCATTATTCCCATTCAGGAAATGGTATGGATCTATAAACACTCCACTTTGCATAAATTTTTATGGTATCATTTCAGCATTTCCTATACTCTGCATGTGATTGCAAACAAACATTTACACATCCACTGCCCCAAAAATATGAAATCTGATATTGACGGTATCATGGATTATCTTGCAGAGGCAAACCATGATATTCTGGTAGGATTTAATGAGGAAAACCGCCGGAAGGTCCATAAGATACAGGCTTATCCGCCTCAGTTGGAGAAGGTATTATCTTTTCTTCATAAATGGATTTAATTGGAACACTACAAAAGAAGGTGCTGCTGCATAGACAGCATGGTCTATGCAGCAGCACCTTCTTTGCCTGGGGTTTCCTTTTCCGCAGTTTCCTTCTACCTTATACTCTGGAGTATTTCAGGAAAACAACCCCTGAAAAAAGTCCAGAATAGATCGGAAAAATCCTGCCACTTTATCAAAAATACTGCCTGTATCCAGATTTGACAGTTTCTGATACAATTCTTCCGCCTGATTCCGAATAGAGTCTGGGTCCAAATCCAGCTGTTCAATCTTTTCGAGAAGTCCTGTCAATTCTGTAATTTCATCTTCCGACAGCGTAATATCAAATTGTTTACATGCCTCCTGTACTGCACTCCTGATCTCCTGCTCTGAATCTAATCCCTTTTCGATCACTTCCTGCTTCAGATAGGCAACCAGTTCTTCTGCTTTCTCAGAATCTCCCACTTTCTCTGCAATATCTCCTGTCAGTACCAGCTCGTTTAGGGCGGTATCCATACTTTCCTCTGAGACTTGATCCCCTGTCATAACAGAGTAAGCTTTCATAGCGCCTACCAACGCCGCCGTTCCCGATATCGGCGACGGGCCTGCCACAATAATATCTGCATCTGTGATTCCCGCTGTGATCAGCGCGTTCTTATACATACCAATGGTACAGTAAGAGATATTCTTGGTTGTGATATTGATCCCATTTCCTTTTTCTCTTTTTACTACCAATACAGAAGACAGGGCCCGTGTTCCAATCTTATTGGCCGCCACATATTCTCCCAAATATGCATGCTCTTCTTCATTGGTGATATAAATCACATCATAATCGGAAAGTTCTGCCGGATCAATCCCCAAAAGTTCCAGCACCGTTTTCTGCTGCTGCGGAGTCAGGTTGGCCCCCAGCGCAAGGTAAGGCTTATCTTCTTTGGTAATTGGCTCTGTAACCTCCCCCTGCTGATCTGGCAGTTCTGCCCCTGATTCCTCAGAAACAGAGCTTCCCTTGTCCCCTGTCTCTTCCTGAGATTCTTCCTGCAGTTCTTCCAGCCTGCCGCTCACATCCTTCTCATCCTTCTGTGCCGCTCTGGCTTGTATGGGACACAGTACCATGAGAATCACTGCCAGCAGTAAACTTATTCCCTGTCTTCTGTATGCTTTCATAGTTACCTCCATTCTGTCCTCCACGCTGTCTGTTTCTGTTGTCTTAAGCTATATTCTTGCCTGTATCCACTGATAAATGTCCTCATATACCTGTTCCTTGTCCAGTTCGTTCAAAATCTCATGACGGTCTCCTGGATATAACCTATAGGTGATATCTTTGATTCCCATCCGTTTGTATGTCTCATAGACCGCCTTTACGCCTGCTCCGTAATTTCCCACTGGATCATCCTTTCCTGATACCAGCAGAATCGGCAGATTTCTGGGAATCCCATTGATATTCGCCGGCTGACTCACATAGTAGATGGTATCAAACAGATTGTAAAATCCATTCAGTGTAAAATGAAACGTACATTTCGGGTCGCTGTTATAAGCTTTCACAATTTCTTTATCTTTGGTCAGCCACCCGTTGGCCTGAGGTTCCTTTTGAAATCTCTTGTTATTTCCAGAAAATACCAGTTTGTCCACCAGTTTACTTCGATACTCCCATCCGCGGAAAACAGCCAGAATTCTGCACACCGCTTTTCCCATCATAGTTGCCCCATTGGACTGATTTCCTGTTCCCATAATAATAGCTCCGTGAAGCCCTGCGCTGTATTTTGAAAGATATTTTCGAAGCATAAACGATCCCATGCTGTGCCCTAAAAAGAAATAAGGCAGTCCTGGATACTCTCTTTGAATGATACTGCGCAGATGTTCTAAATCTTTTACCACAATATCACTGCCTCGTTCCGGCGCAAAATATCCCCAGCGTTCCGGTGATGTGACAGAATTGCCATGACCCAGATGGTCATTTCCCACAACCATAAATCCCTGCTGGGTCATAAATTCTGCAAATTTCTCATACCGTTCCACATATTCGACCATTCCATGGCTGATCTGCAGGATTCCCTTTATCTCTCCTTTGGGCTCCCACTTTACTGCATAAATTTTCGTCTTCTTATCTGCCGACGAGAATTTAAAGGTTCTCTTTTTCATCTGTTTCCTCCTACTATGCCCTGTATTCCATTTTTACTGATTGATCTCTGCCCCAACTGCCCGCAGCCATTCTTCCACTTCTCTTGCCTTGCCCCGCAGGTGATCTAAGGTCTCCTGCTGCTGGGTAAATTTCTTTCCTACTTGTTTCACTGCCTCCTGGGCTGCATCGTACTGTTTGCTGATGATCTCGCTGTCATTGACAGAACGCTCCAGATTCTCAGTTACTTCCCGTATCTGAGACACCAGATTTCTGGTCTCAGTCTCCTCTAATCTAGCGGCATAGAGACCGAAACCTTCCGCCGCTTTTTCCAGCCGGGAATTGTGATCATTCCAGATCTGGGTCAAAAATACCACCTGGGTTTCCGCCTCTTCTAACCGTTCTTCCATACACTTCATTTTCTCTGCCATGAATACTGCCGCCTGATGGTATTTGCCAGACAGATCCCGAACCTCTTCTGCCGCCTCCACAAACTGTACGCCGCTCTCTCCTAACCGTCCTGCCTCAATGGCGGCGTTTAAAGACAGCACGCCCATCTTTTTCTCCATTTCTTCCATCTCCGCAATCCGCTTTTCCATCTCTTCCATCTCTTTGCGCATACCCTCTGCCGCCAATCCCAGCACCTCTTCTGGAGAAGTAAGCTTTTTGCCTTGGCCGATCATCTCCAGCAGTTCTTTCTCCCGCCGGCAGATTCCCTCCACAGACCGCTGATAGGTTCCCTCAGATTTCGCTGATCTGTCTGCCAGAACAGAAATTTGTTTTTGCAGGCCACGGTTCTTTTCATTTTGCTTTTTCGCTTCACTGGCAGCTGTATTTACCGCCTCTATTACCTTTTCCATCTGTTTATCCAGTTCATTTTGGTTTTCTTCCATCGTCGCAATCCCCGTTTCTGTTTCTCGCTGTACCAATTGCATTTTTTCCGTTACTTCTGCCAATTTTTTTAAATATTTATCTGCCGCTATTTGTTTGGAAAGCAGCTCCTGTTCCAATTCTTCCTGTTTCTTACCTATTCCGAACATCTGGTTTCCCCTTTCTTCCAAAGCATCTTACTATTCATCATACCACTTTTCTCTGTTTTCTAACAGTAGTTCTTGACAATTATCTGCAAACTTTCCCGGCCGTTGTATACATTGACTTCTGGATAATAGATAAAAGAAACGATCACTCCACTGTCTCTTCCCATCATCACTTGTTCCAAAGCCTCTTTCCCGTATTTTTCCTGGAGAAAATCCAGAAAAGATTCCACCTGTCCAAAGTAAAGGGCATCCATCTTTCTTCCGCCCTGGCTCTGGACCTGCATGCGGCAGACATTTTTATTTTTTCCCAATATCCGCAAAGACAGAATCCGTATCTCTTTATCTGCAAACACCGGCTTCTCATTGGCTTTCCCGAATGGCTCTAACAGATTCAATTCTTCTATCAAAGATTTGGAAATATAGTCTAAGGGCATTGGAACATCTATTACAATTTTCCCTTGAATGTCTTCATCTGTCAAGGTTGTATTTGCATTTAATTTTTGCCGAAACAAATCCACATTCTCATCCGTCATCGACAATCCCGCCGCCATAGGATGTCCCCCGAATTTGAGAAATAATTCTTTGCATTTTGACATCTCTTCATACATAGAATATGCTTCGATGGAGCGGCCAGAGCCTTTCACTTCCGTTCCGCTTTTGGTCAGAATAAACACTGGCCGATGGTACTGTTCCCGAATCCTTCCTGCAATGATTCCTGCCAGACTTTCATGGCAGTTTGGCAGATAGATCGTTAGAATCTTATCTTTTTTCAGAGAAGTATTTTCCACCAGTTCCTTTGCCTGCAGAACTCCTTGTTCTGTCATTTCTTTCCGGCTCGCATTCAGATCATACAGATCCCCGGCGTACTCTGCCGCAGTGTACTCGTCCTCTGCAAGAAGCAGTTCCAGGGCCCTCCTGGCTGTATCCAGCCGGCCGCTTGCATTCAGACAGGGCCCCAGCACAAATCCAATATGGTAAGACTTTATCTTCCCCATTTCAATCTGATTACGGGCCGCCAATGCACGCATCCCATAATTTTCTGTTCTGTTCAAAGCTTTCAGACCTTCTTTTACAATAGTCCGATTCTCTCCCACCAATTCCATCACGTCGCCTACCGTGGCAAAGGCGGCATTTTCCAGATAAACCATTGCTTCCTGATCAGAAAATCCCATCGCTTCATATAATACCTGCACCAGCTTAAATGCCACCGCGCCGCCGCAGAGATGTTTAAAGGGATAGGGACAATCCGGCTGTTTGGGATTCACCACTGCATCGGCTGCCGGAACTTGAAAAATCTTTTCTCCATTTTCCCTTTCTTCATAGGGAACCTCATGATGATCGGTAACAATCACTGTCATTCCCAGCTCTTTTGCCAGTGCAATCTCCTGTCCTGCAGCAATTCCATTGTCGCAGGTTAAAATTGTGTCAACCTCATCTTCCAACGCCTGGCGCACCAGACGTTCATTGATTCCATATCCATCTGCGATCCGATCTGGGATGGCATAATCCACTTTGGCTTTACAGCGTCTCAAGGCAGAATATAAAATATAGACAGATTGAATCCCATCAATATCATAGTCTCCCAGAATTCGAATCTTCTTTCCATTCTGCAATTTTTCCTGCAAAATTAAAACTGCGCGACTTATATCCTTCATTTTTCTGGGATCATGAAAATCTTTCCGGCTTCCACGAAGATATTCTTCTATGGCCTTCTGCCCTACAATTTCCCTGTTTCGGATAATTCTTGCTGTCACCTGATCAATCTGAAACTGTCTGGCAATCTCTTTGAAATCTGCCTTTTTGGCAGACACCACCCACTTTTCCATATTTCCATACTCCTTTTATTCATATTCCACTTTCTGAAGGATCAGTCCCTTTGCCGGCATTGTAATTCCTGCCTCCGCCCGAACCCCTCTCTCTAAGAGCCCTTCTATTTCTGAGCTTTTCCGTTTTCCCAGTCCGATCTCCACCAGCGTTCCTGTTATAATCCGTACCATATTGTGCAAAAATCCATTTCCAGTGATCACAATGTCCACTTCTTTCCCACTAGAACGTATCTCAAGCTGATCAATCCTGCGGACGGTAGATTTTTTCTTCTGGGCATGGCTGCAAAAAGCTGCAAAATCATGGGTTCCCAAAAAATATTCTGCTCCCTGGCCCATGGCCTCCACATCAAGAGGTTCCGGTATCTGATACATCCATTTTCGTTCAAATACATTGGGCGCTCCGCTGTTAAAGATTCGATAACAATAGGTTTTTCTAAGGGCGGACAATCTGGCGTGAAAACGTTCCGGCGCCTCTTCCATCTCCGTCACCCCAATATCTTCCGGCAGATAAGCGTTGACATAATTCAAGATCTCTGGAATCGTCTTCTCCGATGTTAAATGTACATTGGCTGTCTGACCAGAAGCGTGAACCCCGGTATCTGTCCGGCCGGACCCCTGGACCTCCACAGCCCTTCCCTCCAGTTCCGAAAAGACCTTGTTCAGTTTTCCCTGAATGGTAACATCCGTATGTTTCTGGCTCTGCCATCCTTTATATCTGGAGCCATCGTATTCTATTGTCATTTTATAATTTTTCTTCACAATCCATCCTCTTTTTCTTCCGATCTGATTCTTTTTTGAATCATAACAAACTATGAGGATTTTTTCAAGAAAATGCTGGAAAAGAACGATTGCCATTTATTCAAATATCAGTTATACTTTTATTTGTCGTGACACCATGACAAAATACTTGAAATTTTTAGAAAAGGAGTTTTTGTTGTCCATGAACCCGTTAGATTTAGTAGATATTTTGAGAGACCACACGGTGTACATCCAGACTCATAATTTTCCAGATCCAGACGCCATCTCCAGCGCTTTTGGACTACAGCAGTTTCTGGAATTTCACGGCGTCAGCGCCCTTTTGTGCTATGACGGAAAAATCGACCGGCTCAGCGCCAAAAAAATGCTGGACACCTTCGGTATCACCATGCATTCGAAAGATGCCTTTCCTAATATGACAGAAGAAGATCTGATCGTACTGGTGGATTCTCAGAAAATGAACAGCAATGTTACGGATTTGATCGGAGATGAAGTGGCCTGCATCGACCACCACCCTATCTTTTTCCCTTATGATTATCGGTATCAGGATATCCGCCCTGTGGGGGCCTGTGCTTCCCTGATTGCTTCTTATTATCAGAGCACCGATACCCCCATTTCCCCCAACTGTGCCGCCGCTTTAGCTTACGGCATTAAAATGGATACTGCTGATTTCAGCCGGGGAACCACCGCATTGGATACCCAGATGCTGTCTTTTTTATTTTCTCATGCAGACTGGGGACTTGTAACCGATATGTATTCCAACACTATGGAATTTGACGATCTGCGGGCCTATGGCGCGGCGATTCAGAATATACAGATTTTCGGCGGTACAGGCTTCGCCTACATTCCCTTTAACTGCGCCAATGCCTTGATCGCCATTATCTCTGACTTTATTTTATCTTTAGATGTGGTGGATATTGCTGTCATCTACGCTATGCAGACAGAGGGCGTGCGTTTTTCCGTACGCTGCGAACAGAACCGCGTTCATGCCGGCAGTTTGATCTCACAAGCTCTCCATTCCTGGGGCAGCGGCGGCGGCCATCCTTCCATGGCAGGAGGCATGATTCCCATGGACCATCTGTCTCTATTGGGAGAAGATATTCACATTACTATTCAGAACTCTTTTTTAACTGCTATTGAAGAGATGGAGAAGTAAAAACAACCTTCGCATATCATATTGATCAGAACTTTCTGAAATCTACGATATGTGAAGGTTATTTTAATCTTATTTCTATTTTCTATCTTTTCTGAAAACTACAATTCACAATTCTTCACCGTTCTTGGGAATGGAACCACATCACGGATATTGGTCATGCCTGTCAGATACATCACACAGCGCTCAAATCCCAAGCCAAATCCTGCATGTCTGGCAGAACCATATTTTCGAAGATCCAGATAAAAATCATAATCTTCCTTATTCAGGCCTAGTTCCTCCATCCGCTGGCACAATTTATCATAATCATCTTCTCTCTGGCTTCCGCCGATAATCTCACCAATTCCCGGAACCAGACAGTCCACTGCCGCAACCGTCTTTCCATCTGGATTCAGTTTCATATAGAAAGCCTTGATCTCCTTGGGATAATCTGTCACAAATACTGGACGTTTGAAGACTTCTTCCGTCAAATACCGTTCATGCTCTGTCTGCAGATCTGCGCCCCAGGATACTTTATATTCAAAATTTTCATTATTTTTTTCCAGTATCTCAACGGCCTCTGTATAAGTCACATGGGCAAAATCAGAATTTACCACATGGTTCAGCCTCTCTAACAGTCCTTTGTCCACAAAATTATTAAAGAACTGCATTTCTTCCGGGGCATGTTCCAGTACATACTGAATGATATATTTCAGCATACTCTCTGCCAGAATCATATCATCTTCTAAGTCTGCAAAGGCAATCTCCGGCTCAATCATCCAAAATTCCGCCGCATGCCTGGTAGTATTGGAATTCTCTGCCCGGAAAGTAGGACCAAAAGTATAGATATTTTTGAAAGCCATGGCATAAGTTTCCCCATTCAGCTGGCCGCTTACTGTAAGATTGGTAGGCTTGCCGAAAAAATCCTGGGCAAAATCAATTCCGCCCTGGTCATTCTTAGGCACATTTTCAAGATCCAGAGTCGTCACCTGAAACATTTCTCCTGCTCCTTCACAGTCGCTTCCAGTAATCAATGGTGTGTGGACATACACAAAATCCCGTTCCTGGAAAAATTTGTGAATGGCATAGGCAATCAGAGAGCGCACCCGGAACACTGCCTCAAAGGTATTGGTTCTGGGACGAAGATGAGAGATCGTTCTCAGATATTCAAAACTGTGACGCTTTTTCTGTAATGGGTAATCCGGTGTGGACTGTCCTTCAACCGCTATCTCTTCTGCCTGTATCTCAAAAGGCTGTTTTGCCTGAGGCGTTGCCACCAGTTTCCCCTTTACCACAAGAGCCGCCCCTACGTTCAGCTTTTCCACCTCTGCAAAGTTAGGCAGGCCATCGTGGTATACCACCTGCAATGGCTCAAAAAAAGTACCGTCGTTTACCACAATAAATCCAAAATTTTTTGAATTGCGGATGCTTCTCACCCACCCGCCAATGGTCACTTCCTGTTCCAAAAATTCTTCTTTTCTGCGATATAAATCTCTGATATTGATCAATTCCATATCTCTTCTCTCCTTATTCCTTCCATATAATTTCCTTTACTCTTCCGCCGCTTCATCCTCAGGATTTTCCCCTGTTTCTTCATCTGCCTCTTCCTGCTTCTCATCTGTCAGAGAAGTTTCCTGATCTGTCTGAGCATCCTCTTCTGCCTTACTGTAAGTAATATCTGCATTTTCTTTTAAAAATTCCATAACCTGTTCGCTGAGATATACGCTTCTGATATATTCCTCGCCATATTGTTCTACCAATGCTTCCTCGCTGGCATACCCGTAATCTGTCACTATGCTTTTCTTATACTCCCCATATTTTTCATCATCAATCTCAATATTTTCTTTCTTGGCGATGGCTTCTAAAAGCAGCTGGTTCTCCAGGCTTTCTGTTCTCTCCTGCTCCACCTGTGCGTTAAAATCATCTTCTGTCATCTGAGAAACTTCCAGATATTCCGACAGACTCATTCCATAGCTGTTCTTTAAACCTGCCTCATACCGCTCCTTGTATTCCTCGATCTCTTTTTCCAACAACCCCTCTGGGAATCCGTTGATCTTGCAGGTTTTTCTCAATTCCGCAAAAATTCCCGCCTGAATCTCCGCCTCCTGAATGGATTTATTGCTTGCCTCTAAATTTTCTCTGACGCCTTTTTTTAATTCTTCTACTGTCTTGTATCCCTGTGATGCAAGATTCTCCTCCACGAATTCATCATTCAGCGCCTCTATGGTCATTTCCGACTTATTGACAATCTTATTCACGGTCACATGAAAGACCACTGCCTGACCCGCCAATTCTTCGTTCTGATAATCCTCAGGAAAAGTCAGGTTTAAATCTACTTTCTCTCCAACTTTCGCTCCGATCAATCCATCTTCAAATCCAGGAATAAAGCTGTTTGATCCAATCTCAAGCACTGCTCCTTCCGCTGTCCCGCCTGTAAACGCCTCGTCGCCTTTCATTCCCTGATAATCAATATTGACAAAATCGCCTTCCTCTACTGTCTCCTTTTCTGTGTCCTCATATACTGGATAGGCAGATAAAATGGATGTTATCTCCTCTGTTACTTGTTCCTCCGTCACTTCATAATTTCCCACAGAGAACTTTAATCCCTTGTACTCTCCCAGCTCCACATAATCGTCTACATTATATTCAATCGTCTCCGCCTGTTCCTTTGAACCGCTTTCTTCTTTCTTGTCTTTCGCACCTGCATCGTCTTTTTTCCCTGTCCCACAGCCCAGCACTAATGCCGCTGTACAGGCTGCACATAGGAATAGCATCATTTTCTTCTTCATAAATCATTTACCTTTCTTTCTGATATAGCCTCGCCTATAGAAGTAAAAATCTTTCATAAGCATAAAAGTTTTTGCAATAATGATTAAGGATAACACATTTTTTCCGAAATGGAAAGTCTTCCCGAACACAAAACACAAATAAATCACAATCTTGGGTTACAATTTTACCATCTCTTTTCAAAAATGTGATATACTTTATCATGAAAAAGAACTCTGAACATAAAAACATGATATCACCATAGAGAACAAAAGGAGCGTTCCATGAAACATTTAGCATTATTAACTGACCTTTATGAACTGACCATGATGCAGGGTTATTTCAAAACTGGAAATAATGAGACTGTGATTTTTGACGCCTTCTACCGGACCAACCCCGGCAATGGCGGATATGCTGTCTGCGCTGGTTTAGCGCAGATCATTGATTACATCAAAGACCTGCATTTTTCAGAAGAAGATATTGATTACCTGAGAGGACTTGGAATTTTTGAAGAAGATTTTCTGGATTATCTTGGCGCCTTTCGGTTTACCGGGGATATTTACGCCATTCCAGAGGGCACTGTTATCTTTCCAAGGGAACCGCTGTTAAAAGTAATCGCCCCCATTATGGAGGCGCAGTTGATTGAGACAGCCCTTTTGAATATTCTGAACCACCAAAGCCTGATTGCCACAAAGGCTGCGCGGGTCTGTTACGCTGCCCAGGGAGACAGCGTATTAGAATTCGGCCTGCGCCGGGCACAAGGGCCGGATGCCGGGGTTTATGGCGCAAGAGCCGCTGTCATCGGCGGCTGCAGCGGAACTTCCAATGTACTGTGCGGCCAGATGTTTGACGTGCCAGTAAAAGGCACTCACGCTCACAGCTGGATTATGAGCTTTCCAGATGAATACACCGCATTCCGCAAATATGCAGAGCTCTATCCCTCTGCCTGTATTCTTTTGGTGGACACTTACGACACTTTAAAGTCTGGTATTCCAAACGCAATCCGCGTATTTACAGAGATGCGCCAGAATGGAATTCCCCTCGCCTCCTACGGTATCCGCATGGACAGCGGAGACCTGGCTTATCTGTCCAAGCTGGCCCGCGCCATGCTGGATGAAGCAGGATTTCAGGATGCAGTGATCTCAGCCTCCAATGATCTGGACGAATATCTGATCGAAAACCTGAAAGCGCAAGGGGCCAAAATCACTTCCTGGGGCGTGGGAACCCATCTGATCACCTCCAAAGATTGCCCGGCCTTCGGCGGCGTCTATAAATTGGCCGCGATTCAAAAAGAAGACGGCGCCTTTCTTCCCAAGATCAAGCTTTCGGAAAACACAGAGAAAGTTACAAATCCCGGCAATAAGACCATTTACCGGATCTATGAAAAAGATTCCGGCAAGATCAAGGCAGATCTGATCTGTCTTGCTCATGAAGTGTTTGATACTGACAAAGACCTCCGCCTGTTCCACTCCTTAGAGACCTGGAAGAAAACCACTCTAAAAGGCGGCTCCTATACTATGCGTGAATTATTTGTCAAAGTATTTGAGCAAGGCAGCTGTATCTATCAGTCTCCTGCAGTTATGGAGATCCAAAAATATTGCACCAGAGAAAAGGAAACCCTCTGGAACGAGACAAAACGTTTCGCTAACCCCCACGCCGTCTATGTGGATCTTTCTGACGAATTATTTGATATGAAGCGAAAAATCCTCAATGAATTTTCCACTGGAAAAATAGATTAAGGTCCTTTCAAAAACTCCTCAGGACAACTGGTAATCTCTATAATTGACAACAGCCCGCCAAGTGCAGAATCCTATGAGAACTAAAACAATCCCAGGAACATAGGCCAGCCAATTCATGGGAACGCCGCAGGATTCTAAAAATGGCAGATAGATTGGAAATGACAAACAGCTGATCCGCATGATATCCAGAAAAATCCATCCCAGAAAACTGCCGGCCGCTCCCAAAGACACCAGCATTTGAAATAGCACTTGATTGACGCCGGCAGGGAGAAAAAACAATAAGATTCCTGCTGTCACTGCAGTGACGGGGCGCCTGCATCTGGAAGATAGAAACAACGTGATGCAGACATTTAAAAAAACTGCAGCCAACCCTTCCAAAAATACTGCCGGCAAAAGACCCCCAACTGTCCAGCCTCTGCTGCCGGCAGCCCAGAACAGGTCCCCTGCCAGCAGAGGACTTGCATGTAACCCATCTTTCCCATACACTGCAACGGTCATTCCTGTCAGCAGCAGAACCATGAACAAATATGATATTCCACCTAGACTTAAGGACGCCCCGATTTTTGTCCAGATATCTTTCGATTTTCCATGTTTGGAAGACAACAGGATTCCGGTAATGTTCCTGCTGTACTCTTCGGAAAATACCGGAGCGATCATTAAAACCAGCCATACCTGCAGAAGAATAATCCCCATATTCCACACATCAACCAGCTTTTTCCATCCATTGGCATAGGCAAAAAAAACATCTCCCATAATATAATATTTTCCATAATTTTCCCAGGCTTCCCCTGTTGAAAAATCTGTGGGACGTCTGTCCTCCTGCATAAAATCAGTCATTTTATCTGTGACAAACTGACTGCAGTAATTGCCTTCTCTCTCATAAGTAATCTCCTCTGAGGTTCCCTCTCCCACATAACCGGAGAATCCAAACCGATCCACAATCTCCTCTGCCTTCTCCATAGTGAAGATTCCCTCATACTCTTTGGCAAGTTTTCGGTCCATCTGAATGGCTTCCATTCCCTGATACACCTTTCCGTCAATCTCTGTTCTGGATGCGTCAATTTCCTGATAAAATACCAAAACCAAAAAGCCCAATATGAGAAAAAATCCCATATTCATCACAGGTCTTGCAGTTATTTTATAGAATTCCATGTTCCAAAGTCTCATCTGATCCCTCCCGTTCCTGTCTGGTACAAATATACATCCTCTAGATTCGGTTCCATCAAAACTGCCTGTTCTGTTGGCGGCGCGTCTGACACCACCCGCATGCTGACAGTTCCATCTTCCAGATTTTTCAGATTGCTTACCAAAAATTTTCGGCTCAGCATCTCAGCTGTCTCTGGCAGCTCTATACATTCCCATACTTTCCCTTTGGCTGTCTCTAAAATCTTTTCTAAATTTCCAGACGCCGCAATCTTTCCGCCTTTCATCAGAAGAATCTCATCTGCAATAAACTCAATATCCGCTACAATGTGGGAAGACAGAAGCACCATTCTGTTTCGCCCTAAAGTGCTGATCAGATTCCGAAAACGAATGCGTTCTCTGGGGTCCAGCCCGGCTGTAGGTTCATCCAGAATCAAGATTTCCGGATCATTTAACAGAGACTGGGCAATCCCCAACCGGCGTATCATCCCTCCAGAAAGAGTTTTGATCTTATCTTTTTTCACATGTTCCAATCCCGTCACCTTTAACAGATCTTCCATTCTCCTTCTGGCAGTTTCCGGAGGCACCGCCTTTAGTTCTGCCAAATATTCCAGATAACGCCATACCGTAAAGTTGGGATAATATCCCAGTTCCTGGGGGAGATACCCCAATTTCATACGGTATTCTCCGCCCATTTTTCCTATCTCACATTGATCGCAGAGAATCTCTCCTGAGGTAGGCTTTAATACCCCTGTCATCATACGAAGCAATGTGGTTTTTCCTGCCCCGTTGGCCCCCAAAAGCCCATAGATTCCTGTCTGAAATGTATATTCCAATCGATCCACCGCTATTTTTTGTTTGTAATGCCTGCTTACCCTGTCTAATTTCAATTCCAACATACCAAGCCTCCTCTTTTCCAATCAGGACTTATCCAGCCTTCCTTTAATTCCAGCATACCATTTCTCCTTCCCCTAGTTTATGCCACACCCTTAAGATCTCCCTGATCCAAAATGCAGCAGCTACTGCCAGGGCGATCAGCCATATGCCAAAATAGGTGATCGTATACCATCTGGGATGACTTAAAGGATACAGCCACAAAATACTGGTCAACAGCACAGTTCCGATCTGCAGGTACTCTTTTTTTCCTCCCCGCAGCATGGTAAATACAAACAGCTGTATTCCATTGGACCACACAAAGGGTACCAAAAGATAGATCATGATCTGAAAGATCCCCCAAGAGGTATTTCCTGCAATTCCCAAAATCATAATGGTAAACACCAGAAGATCCATACAGCCAAACAAAATCATCTTGACACACCAGATCTGTTTCAAATTCAGATAACAGGTCTGCTCTAGCTCTGTCATCCCATAATCTCTGTTCCGGCTTAATTCTAATATGAAAAAAATTCCGATAAAAGATGCTGTCACAGAGCCAGTCCCTAGATATGTCATCATATCCTGACTGGTTCTTTGAAAATAGCTGAAAATAAAAATCAGCAGCAGCAGACATACTCCCTGTCCTCCCAGACAGAAACCAGAAATATATTTTAACTGTCCCCGAAATATTTCCCATAAAGATGGACAATAGATACTTCTCTTTTCTGCCGCTGCCTGTCTTAGATTTTGAAGAATCTCCTGTTTCCGCCCTGGTTCAATCTGAATTTCTTCCAGCACAATCTTATCCCTAGCTCTCACATTTTCCTCCTTCTGATATTTTTATCATTTTTTTTATTTTCTCGGTTCCTTGATGAATCCTGGATTTGACGGTTGCAATACTGGTCTCCGTGATTTTGGCAATCTCCCGATATTTGAATCCATATCCATAATAGAGAACCAGCGCCTCCCGCTGCATCTGAGGCAGATCTTGAGTCAACTGCTTAACGGTAATCAGCAGCTCCTCCTGACTGGTCCTGGCCTTGGAAACATTTTTCTCCTGCCCCCTCATCTCCATCTTCAAAAGTTCCTCTTTCTCCTGCCTGCGCTGACAGTTTCTGAAATGATCCATACATACGTTTCTCGCAATCGTAAGCAGATACCCCTTTAGATTCCGGTCATGATACCGCTCCACAGACCGGATAAATTTGAGAAAGGTCTCCTGGGTCAGATCCCCGGCCTCCTGGCTGCTTCCTGTCTGATAGCAGCAAAAACGATAGACATCGTCATAATATTTTTCTGCAATCACATTCAGATATTCTGTTTTCCCTCGTTGAATCTCCCGAATCATTTCTCTGTCATTCATCTTATCATGCTCCCTCAGACTATGCTGTTTCCCGGCCAGTGCATGGATCTATTTATATAACGTATTTTTTCTGAGAATGGTTTTAATTTTTCATATATCTCTTTCTTATTTTGACAAAAAATTATATCTCTTATATTTGGTAGTGACAAGTCCTCTCTTTTTGAGATATAATAATAGCAAAATAAAATTTGGAGGTTATTCATATGGCTGATTGTTGTATCTGTAAAAAGAGAATGGGGATGTTTGAGGGGAATCCTTTGGATAGTTCTAATTCAAATATGTCCTCTTACTATGTATGTGGAACCTGCAACTCCAAAATCAGAGGATTAAAACAAAAAAATCCTGATGTTCTCAAAGAATTTCAGGATGTTATCATACCTGCGGTCATAGACTCTAAGCTAAAAAACTATTTGTCAGAGTTACATAAAACACCTGAGGAAAAAGAAGCAGCGGAGCAGATCAAAGAAGCAGAAAAAAGAAAGCAAGAAGAAATTATTGAGAAAAAGATGGTAGCATTTAACAAAATAGTATCTGAAGGAAAAAATCCTGTTTTATTAACCACAGGTTACAATTTCGAAAAATATGAAATCACTCAATACAAAAATATTATCTCTGGTGAATGCGTTCTGGGAACAGGATTTATATCAGAATTAGGTGCTTCTCTTTCAGATCTAACAGGCACAAAATCTGAATTATTTTCTGTCAAATTGAAAGATGCAAAAAATCATGCCTTATTTAATTTGCAAAAAGAATGTTATATGATAGACGCAAATGCCATTATCGGAGTTGACTTCGATTATGTCACATTTACTAATAATATGATTGGTGTTATTGCCAGCGGTACTGCTGTTACAGTAGAAAAATTAAACTAACTAAACATTCAAAAATCAAAGCCTTTCAAATAATTAGATTTTAAAAATTGGATGTAAAAATACGCGTATCTTGGAGTTGTGGCCTATAAACCTCTTCTCCGCAAAACGCGCATATTTTTACATCCCTATGATATCTGTTCTTTTCGTGACAGCTTCGCTTCCACTTCTCTGAATCTTCTCGAACGCAGATGACACCAGGCTGCTACCGCTGCGCTGATAATCAGCACCATATAAAAGTTCAGCCCCCGCGTCACACACATGGATGCTGTGAGATAGGCTCCTGGGAAGATCTGGGAAAATGCAGTCTTATACATCATCTCGGTAATCCCCTGAGCTCCCGGAAGGGGCAGCATATCTACTGCAATATAGATTGCCGCCTGGAGGCTCATAACGGTAAAAGCACTGGTTCCTTCCAATCCCAGTCCCCGATAGATCAGCCAGGTAAGAAAAAACACACTGCATCTCTGAACTACTGTAAACGCCACTACCACTGCAATCTTGCTTTTATTTTTCAAAAAAAACAACACTGCCTCATGATACTGGTCTGCCATATCCATCAGTTTTTCCGTTCGTTCTCTGGAGGATTTCAGAAGCCGGAATTTTTTCAGAACCTTTTCTCCAAAAATCACAATTCCTTTAAAACATTTCGGGCTTATCATAATAAAAAGAAGAAGTACCACCAGGGCAGTATTTAGAAATAATCCAAGGTAATAGAGATACAGATAATTCTTAAGATGAGCAGCCAGCGGTTCATGATAAAAAATCAAAATTCCCACTCCCATAACCACCAAGACAAATTTATAGATCACTGCTACTGTCATCAGCACCACTGTGCTGTCTGAGACTTTATGTCCCTCTTTCTGCATATAGTACAGCTGCATGGGCTGTCCTCCGGTGGCGGAAGGCGTAATTCCGGAAAAAAAGAATCCCACAAAAGAATATTTTACACAGGTTGCCGCCTTCGTTTTATAATTTAATGACTTTAGAAGATAGCAGATCATAAACCCTTCTGCTGAAACAAAAAAAATTGCTGTTGCCGCTGCTGCACACAGATACACAGGATCCAGCCTGTTCATCGCCTCAACCACGGCCTTCATATCATTTCCTTTGAATATGGCGCTGGCCGTTAAAATTACCAACAACAGTAAAATTCCTGCACTGATCAAATTTTTCCGATTCATATACTATACTGCTCCATTCATCACATAAGATAATTTCTCCATTGCCTGTCGGAAGATACCTGGACGCGCAGCGGGGTAGCGAAGGCAGCCTCCATTAAATTCCTGCAATGTTCCCTCAAATTCCAGGCTGGTACACTCCAGTTCATAAAAATCCCTGGGCGTTACCAGCGAAAAATGCTTTTCAAAAAGCCTGATCCCATTCTCCTCTAAAATATGAGCCACAAAAGAAGAACAGGTATAATGATTCTTCTGGTAAAAGGGTATATTACATAATAACATGGGAAGACCTATGATACAATAATGATAATGAAATCTTTCCTGAAAACATTTTTTTAACTGTCTGGAAATGTTCTCCTTCTGCTCTCTGGTACACTCCATGCTGACAATACGGTATCTCGCTGTGGGAAATACCTGCTCTATCTTCCCTGCATCCTCTTTTTCAAATCCTGCAATCAAAGGCAGGGCCGGATCTCGTCTTCCCACACTGTAAGCCTCATTCAATTCTTCATCCATAGAAAGTACCACGTGTATGTAATCAATCCCAATTACCCTGCGTATGATGGATGCAAAAAATCCTGGGGTATCCACTAATGCCAAATATAATTTTTCCATAATGATCATCTCTTTTCCTTTGTAGTCTTCTCACGTTTTCTGTCTTTCACTCTGATCTCAATTAAACCGATAAAATTTCTGTGCAATCCGATATCCCGCCAATGTAAAACGAGAGCCAATCTTTCCAGGAAGATACGTAAAACCGCTGATGGTCCTATGTCTTAAGGTATGATATAATCTGCGGTTATGATTTTTTACATAGTTCCAAAGCATTTCCCGTTTTTTCATGGCGTCTGAAGTTCCAATCAACAGAAGATGAATAGAAGAAATTGCCATCATGATTGAGATATTCCGAACCAAATATCCCGCCAGCTTCGGATTTTCCTCTCGTACTTTTTCTAAATCAGCACATCCGGCAACCAGTTTCGTCACACGAATCTGCTGGTCAATCCGCTGCATCAATACTTTTTCATTGACAGATTGATCTTCCCGGCCCAAAGAATAATGATACAGATCCAGGTTCAGATAACACAGAGAATTTACATAAGGCAAAGGCTGATTTGCAAATATGTTATCCACATAAAAGGTGTGCTTGGGCAGTTTCACTCCTGACTCCCGCAATACTTCGGTCCGGAAAAACAGAGAATGCATCACCAGATACTGAGATGGACGAAAATGACGGATATCGCTCCAGCTGCTGATCTTATTTTCTTTTAATACATTTCTATAACTCATCCGTTTGGTCTTATTCTCATAAAAATGATCGTAAATGTAATTGCAGATAATCAGATCCACCGTAATGTGATTCTTTTCCCACTGTTTTATTTTCCGCAGAAGTTTCTGCAGCTCTTCCTCATCCAGCCAGTCATCGGAATCCACCACTTTAAAATATTTTCCAGTTGCAAGGGCAAGACCTGCGTTTACCCCTGCGCCATGTCCGCCATTTTCCTGATGTACCACCCGCACGATTTCCGGGTAATTTCTGGCATAATTATCTGCAATCTCTCCCGTTCCATCTGTGGAACCATCATCTACAATAATGATCTCTGCTCGTTCGTCAGCGCTGAGCAGGCTGTCAATACACCGCTCCATATAATCTTCTGAATTATAACAGGGTACTGTAAATGTAATATCTCTCATCATCTTTCCTCTCCTACTGTCGTCCTTCCTTATTCTGTCTGTTCTTCCCTGGATACTTTCTCTTTTCTCTGGAGGTTCCCATTATCTGCCGAACCGTTCTATTATATTTAACGAAAATATTCTTGATTTTTCTTCATAAAATTTCTTAATATTTTTTTAAGAATAACCCAGATAAAAAAAGCATTGATTTCTGATGAGATCATGTTACTCTATTTCTCTTAATTCTGCATTGTGTTTCTCTTACAATTACCTTACAAAGTTGTAAGGATATTTATGTTTCATGGATTATATTTTCAGATATGAAAAAATTAGGAAATGGCAGGATACCATTTCCATTATGAGAAGTTCCAGAAGGGAACTGTGAGATATCGAAAAGCGTAAAATATCATGAAAGATTTCAAAAAAGCAGAGCAGACGGAGTTGAAAGACATTGCTTTTGTAAAAACGCGCTCCTTTTCCATCCTCAAAGCAGGATATCACTGTATAGAATATCAGCCTTTCCCACAGCAATGATATCATTCATCATCTTAGGATCATTCAGTCCGCCGATGGTTGCGATCAATGTATTGACATGTTTCTTAATCTCAGAAGCCAGTCTGATATTACTGCCATGCAGAATTCCCATGGCAGGATATTTTTTATAAAAAGAATCTTTTCCCCCATCCACGCCGGCAGCCACATACAGAATATCTACTTTTTGGTCAAGGGCTTTTGCAATCTCTATCCCTTCTTCCACCGTATATCCATTAGATATAAATTCCGCACCGCTCATGCAAAATTCAATGATCAGCTTATTTCCAACTGCCTCATGGATTTTTTCAATGATACTTAATACCAGGCGCATACGGTTTTCAAAATTCCCGCCCCATTGATCCTTTCTGTCATTCTCTCGCTGAGAAATAAAATTCCCCAGAAATGTGCCCGTTTCCCCATGGATAACCCCTACCTTATATCCTTCCTTTTCAGCCATCACAGCTTCCCGGGCATAAATTTCCTGGATTTTTAAAAGATCATTTTCTGAAACCGTATTCACATGGTCTTTGTCACAAAGAAAATCACACCTGTCTGCTGTCCGGGCGGTGAGATCTGTTTCCACTCCAGAACCGACGGTTTTAAAAATCCTGTTTTTAAAAATAACCCCCTTGATATTAAGCGGGCTTAAAAGATATTGGTTGGTTAAATTCTGCATCATCTTCTCCTCAAATCCGCTGAACACGTCGTCTTTTTTATTATTATAGCGAATTTCTTTCCCACTTCACAATTGCATAAAAATTGTAGTTGTCACAACCACAGACTGTAGGCTATAATAAAAAAAATCAGTTTTCAATTGTTCACAGAGGAGACGTCGTATGGAATTTAGAAATATGCAGTATTTTATTAAATTAACAGAATGCAGCAGTATTTCCCAGGCTGCCAGAGAGCTTTATATCTCGCAGCAGGCCTTAAGTAAGGCAATTAAAAAATTAGAGGAAGAATTTGAAACTCTTCTCTTTCTTCGGACGACACAGGGCATCCAGCTGACAGAGGATGGAAAATATTTAAAAAACAAGTTTAAACATATCTGTCATAATTTTGAAGAGGCCGCCCGTGAATCTTACAATTATTTCAACATACACCGGGGAAACCTGAATTTCTGTGTGGCTCCTGGATTTTTCAGAAGCATTCCCATCCGCTATCTGATGGAATTTGAAAAACAATTTCCAGGTCTGACTTTAGAACAGATCGAAGTGGCGGATAAGGACTGTGAAAATTATGTAAAGGCAGATCCCCACCACTTTGGCCTCTCCACCAAACCCTGGCATCTTCAGGGCTTTCAATTCCTGCCTCTCTATCGGGAACAAGTATTTTTTATCGCCAGCAAAAACCACCCTCTGGCTCACCGTCAGAACATTTTTCTAAAGGAACTGGCAGAAGAAGATTTTCTCTTTTTTAACAACCGTTACAACATTCATTACCGCACAGCCTATGCCTGCAAAAAAGCTGGTTTTGAGCCAAATATCATTTACAAATCTGCGGATGTAAGTCAATTAGTAAAACTGGCTGTACAAAATCAGGGCATTCTCATCTGTGTCAAACATGTATACGAGGAGGCCAACCGGGACGAGCTTGTCTGCATACCGATTGTAGATGAAACTATGGATTGGGAAATCGGAATTATTTTTCAGGATTTCCAAAAACTAAACAAAAATGCTAAATTATTTATTGATTATTTTATCTCCAAATTAAGTTAAAAGAGAGGCTGCCGCGAATCGCTGCAGTCTCTCTTTTCTTCCGTTCCTATTTCTATTTATACTTCTGCTTTTTTCAATTTACCTTCCGTAATCACTGCAATCACTGCAAATACCGCTATTATGACAAGGGGAGCTGCCACTGATATGGCGCTGTCTGGGTTCACAAGTCCCAGAGCCGGACAAATCACAAAGGCAAATACAGAGCAAAACAGCATGGAAAGAGAAGGCGGGTCCACGTACCCTTCTCCATATACGAAGAAGAGATCTGCCAAAAGATCGCCTGCATAATGTGCAAAAATGCCAAAGGCAAAGCCCCAAAGCAGCACACTGATCTCAGAACATCCGGCATTATATGCCATCTGCCCGCCATATGCGCCTACCAGACCAATGTGATGAAGGACCGGACATGGCAGGCCGCAACACATCAGAATAAGAAATACCACGGTAATAGCCCAGACCGGCACAAAGGAAACTCCTGCAATCATAGGATTATTCACCGTTTTTGAAAACTCACTGAGCACATATACCAGATATGCTGAGATAAATCCCACCGCGCCTCCAAACAACCAGTAAGAATATCCATGTCCATAGGTCATATGGGGAAGCCATTTATTTTTGCTTGTCACTCCAAACCGCTTGTCACCTTCCGGTACCTTTCCAATCAGACCTTCATTGCCAAACATCACTTTAGAAATCATATTGAGGATTACAATGGCAGCCGCCACTGTATCAAACATGCCTGGCATGTATGTTCCCAATGCAACGTTGAGATACCAGCCGGCTACCGCAAAAATTCCGCCTACCACAAGCACATCTGCTTTCTGCAGAGATCCAAGAGGAAAGGCAAGACCCTTGCTGTCTTCAATATATCCTCTCTTCCATGCATAATTCATAGCGCACAGCGCCGGTCCAAAGGCCACCTGAGGTCCTAAAAACATTCCAAAAGCAATCTCAGATATAATGTTAAATTCACATCCTGCCATAATGGCAAACACACCTATAATTGAGACGAGAGCTGTCAGGATCACGGACCCAAGAGCTCCAAGAGCGGCTGCCAGGGCTCCGGAAATAAAGGCTGTAAGTATCGTAATCAAAACATCCATAATTTATTCCTCTCCTGTAAAGAATTTTATTAAATATCAAGAGCTCTGTAATATCCAACTTTCACTGCGTCAACCACACGTCCTGCTTTGATGGCGTCTCCCACTTCAAATACACGAGGAGCAGTATTATAAAGCTCATCTGCAAGGGCCCGGTCAGCCTTCATGCCTGCCGCAAGAAGAATGGTATCTGCCTCAAGAAGAAGCTCTCCATCCGGCGTATCACAGAGAAGTCCCTGCTCAGTCACTTCTTTTGCTGTAGTGCTGACTTTGATCTGTATCTTGCTGTCGCGAATGTATTTATCCAAAGCAACCTTGTGCATCCAATAAGAATCGGCAGCCCACGTATCTTTCATCTCTACAATCGTTACGTCCTTGCCCAGCATATCAAGATAAATACCCACTTCTGATCCCACAAGTCCGCCGCCCAGCACAACTACTTTCTGTCCTACTGCCGGTTTTTCACTTTCCAGAGCTTCTAATCCAACAACCTTCTTGCTGTCAATACCAGGAATCTGCGGTACCACTGGCTTTGCGCCTACTGCCGAGATCACAACATCCGCTCCCATTGCTTCCACCTGCTCTGGTGTTACCTCTGTATTCAAATGAACTTCCACGCCTTCTTTTTCGCAGCGTGCCGCAAGTACTTCGATAAAATGATACATATCCTTTTTAAATGGAATATACTGTTCATGCACAATCTGTCCGCCAAGTCTGTCTTTCTTTTCATAAAGGGTTACAGAATGGCCTCTCTGAGCTGCTGTAACGGCCGCTTCCATACCGCCTGGGCCTCCGCCTACAACGACAACCTTTTTCGGCGTAGTTGCCGGAAATCCATATTTATGTTCCAGCTCATCTCCGATTACAGGGTTAAATGCGCAGCAGTAATTTCTGTTTGACAGATAATTAAAGAAACAAGAATAGCAGCGGCAGCACTGTGTAATATCTTCTTTCTTTCCTGAAAATGCTTTTTCCGGGAAATAAGGATCACAGAGAGACTGACGGGCAACTTCCACAATATCTGCTTTTCCAGAAGCGATAATTTCTTCCATCATATCAACATCGTTGATCCCTCCAAGGGTAGCAACCGGCGTCTTCACATGTTTTTTGATTTCTGCTGCAAGATGAACATTACATCCGTGTTCAATCATCATAGACGGATGGGTAATGACAAACACATCATCATTCTCATGAATTCCGGCTGAAACATGTATAATATCTACTTTTCCGTCAATCATCTTTGCCATCTCAACTGCTTCTTTTACATCATATCCGCCTGGAATACACTCTTCCCCGCTCATACGGAATTCAATCGGAAAATCCGGTCCAACTGCTTCACGCACTTTGTCAATCACAAGAAGGGAAAAACGCATACGGTTTTCTAAACTTCCGCCCCATTTATCTGTTCTTCTATTGAAATAGGGAGAAGCAAACTGGCCCAGAAGCCATCCATGTCCACCGTGAATCAAAATCATATCAAAACCAGCTTCTTTTACAAGCTTTGCCGCATCGCCGAAGGACTGAGCGGTAGCCTCAATCTGCTCATCTGTCATTGCTTTGACCGGAACTCCCTGAGCATTTACTTCGTCATTTGGTCCGATTAAGGAATACTCAGCTGCAGCATGGCTTCTTGCCGCCCCAAACTTACCGCCATGGGCAAGCTCCATCGTAGCCTTACAGTTATGTTTATGAAACTCATTTGCCATTCTTTTCAGTGACGGAAGAGACATATCATCATAAAGAATCACTTCTTTTGTGTGAGAACGTCCCACCGCTTCTACAATACCAAGACCGATACAGACACTTGCAAGACCTCCCCTGCCTCGATTTGCATGGAAAGCAATGTCTTCTTCTCTCATATGGCAGTCTGGGTCCAGCTCTGGATTAGACATAGGCGCACCAAATATTCTATTTTTAAATGTTACGCCATTGATCGTAATAGGGCTTGCCAGATTGGGAAAATATTTGTTTTTCATATGTATGATTCCTCCTTCATATTTTGTGATATTTTACAATTATAAAATACCATTAAATCATTATATTTTCAAGTCTTTTATACAATTTTTGACGATATTTTACAATCCAGGGGGACAAATTTTGAATCCTTTCTCAGATCTTTAAATTTTCATCTGCATACACTTCACAAAATTCCAGGGGCGATATTCCAAGATGCTTTTTAAACACTTTGCAAAAATAAGAGCTGTTGTCAAAGCCACATTTTAAAGCAATCTTCTGCACGCTGTCCTGACCCTTCTGCAGCAGATCCTTCGCACAGTTCAAACGATACTGGGTCAGATAGGCCATAGGCGTAGTCTGAAGCCCTGCCTTGAAACACCGGAGAGCCTCGCTTTTGCTGATATCCGCAGACTCTGCAATCTCCTCCAGCGTCATTTCCTCCCCATAATTCCTGTGAATGTAATTCAGCATTTTTCTTATTCTTGCATAAGTTCTATTATCATTTTTCGTCTTATTGCCAGACAGGGAAAGCAGCTCTTCTTTCAACATGCCATACAAATCGTTCCAGACATGCAGCATGCAGTTTTTCACCCGCAGTTCCCAGGCTTCTGCCTGAATCTCCAGCTCGCTGTGCATTCTTATCATATTTTTTAAAATAGACTGTCCCTCTGCACTTTCCCCCTCTATTTTCTTTAACAACAGCGAAGATACCAGCACCGGCAGAACATATTGGGTATGAATCCGGCTTCCAAAGGGAGAAATAAATTCTGAACCAAACACATAATGCACCATTACTGCCCCAGATCCAGAGGCAAAGCGGTGAATGATTCCCTGATTGACAAAGAGGGCGTCCCCCGACTGTAACTCTACTTTTTCTTTTCCAACATAACACTCCACCGGCCCTGCAACCACAAAGGATAGTTCCAGTTCATTATGCCAGTGCCACTCCACAGATTTCTCATGATACCGATTGATTTCATCATAATAATACATAAAAGGAAATTCCGGTGTTCCATATTCCAATACTGACTGCAGAGATTCGTCTGTTTCCACCTTATATACTTGCATTTCTACTCTCCATAAATATATTTATTTTTTCTTACCATATTCCTATTGTTTTATCATTCTATCATTTTTGAGGATATTTTACCATAATACCATATCATCATACAAGTTTTTTCTCTATAAGTGAATTACATGGATGTAACAATCAGCCGATAAATTGTATAGGATTTACAATCACAGAAGAATCAGGAGATTTATAAGAGGATGTTGTCTCATGGTGCAGACAAGAAAGAATCCTGCTTCGCAGGATTCTCCGCCTGCGGCGGGCCGCTCCCGCGGTTCATTTCCTTTCCGCCGCAGTGCGATCACTCTACTTTCTCTTATAGGAAATCCAAAGGAATTTCCTATAAGAGAAAATAGTGGGCAGGCCCACTTCATCTCCCCTAACCCCTCACTCATGAGGGGCCTGGACACTTTGCGCGCCCAGCACAATTGCGAAGCAATATTTTACCTCTTGTGCGAGTGCGCATATTATTTTTCTCTTATAGGAAAGATACTT
>JAAWBG010000086.1 GCA_022792535.1 Lachnospiraceae bacterium | reverse complement strand
TGGGGAAAGAGGAGCGTCAGGCCATTCTGGAAGAGCCGAGGAAGGCATCGTGTCAGGCAATTCGGAAACGGCTGGGGAAAGAGGAGCGTCAGGCCATTCTGGAAGAGCCGAGGAAGGCATCGTGTCAGGCAATTCGGAAATAGCCGGGAAAGACGGAGCGTCAGGCCATTCTGGAACGGCAGAAGGAGAGGATGCTACAGCTTTCCAGCCCCATTACAGCCAGGAAACCATCCTGAAGTGGCTCAAGGTCTTTATTAGGCGTTTCTTCTCCCAGCAATTTAAGCGTTCCTGCCTGCCGGACGGGCCGAAGGTAGGGACGGTGGCGGTTTCCCCACGGGGGGATCTGCGGATGCCAAGCGATGCCAGCGCGGCTGCCTGGATGGCGCAGGCAGAGGCCTTGGAGTACAGGGAAGATAATGGCGTGAGGTGAAAAGGATGGATTATATGGTGGTGTATTCCAGCAAAACGGGGAATACGAAGAAGGTAGCCACTGAAATCTTCAGCGCCCTGCCAGGAATGTCAAAGGATATGCAGAGCGTAGGAGAATACAGGGGAAAAGATGCAGATATTTTTTTCGTGGGCTTCTGGGTCGACCGCGGCACCTGCGATATGTCTGTGATTGATATGCTGTCCAGGCTGCACGGGAAGAAGGTTGCCCTGTTCGGCACCTGCGGCATGGGGAGTGACGCAGGGTACTTCAAAATGATTGAGCAGAAGGTAAAGGTATGGATCCCGGATGACTGCGAGTACCTGGGAACCTTCCTCTGCCAGGGGAAAATGCCGATGCAGCTGCGGGAAAATTATGAGATAACCATGGAAGACCCTAGGCAGGAAGCCTGGCGCAGGCAGATGCTGCGGAATTTTGACGAAGGCCTGTTCCATCCAAACGAAGAGGATCTGGCGCATGCCAGGAAATTTGTGGAACGGCTGCTGGGAGTAAAAGGCTGAAAAAGCAAAAGAACAAAAGGGTGGAAAAGGAAAAGAACAAAAGAATGGAGAAGAAAAAGGACAAAAGAGTGGAAAAGGAAAAGAACAAAAGAGTGGAGAAGGAAAAGAGTGGAAGAGAAAAAGAACAAAAGAGTGGAAAAGGAAAAGAACAAAAGAATGGAGAAGAAAAAGGACAAAAGAGTGGAAAAGGAAAAGCGTACAAGAGTAAAAGAATGGAAAAGCAAAAACGTGGAAGAGTAAAAGAGTGGAAGGTTGAAAAAAGGATAAAATCGAATTCAGGATGGATAATAAAAAAGGATAAAGTCGGATCCAAGATGGATGATAAAAAAGGAATCGCCGCAGAAGGGGACTTGGCCATCCTGCAGCGATATTTGAGAAACGGGGCTGCCCAGCGCCTTTTGGGCAGCCTTGGCAAAATGCCTTCTGGGCAGTATCGGCAAGACACCTCCTGGGCAATCCTGGTAAAGCGCTTTATTCTGCGCTGTCCGTGGCAGAGACGTCCGTCATGTAGTCATTGATAGAGCTTAAGTCAACTTCTGTCTGCACCACTTTGTCATCATCAGAGGAACGGAAGTAGCCGTAAGCGGAATATCCCACCCATCCAATCACTGCAATACATACAATGGCAGCACAGCCTGTGGAAAGGGTGTGTTTCAGCTTTTCTTTTTTCATGGTCTTTTTGCGGTTTGCTTTTTCTTCTTTATAGCGGTCTACTTTTGCCTGGCTCATAATAATTCTCCTTATATCCTTAAAATAGTTTCCTTAAGATTTTGTATCAACCCTGATTATACACTATTTTTGTGAAAAAGTCTTGAAAAAAATAAAAAAAGATAAAAAAATTAGAGCCGAATGACAGGGGGGAATCCATGAATTTGATTGCATGCGCAGATGAGAACTGGGGCATTGGATTTGAGGGCCATTTATTGGTGCATATCCCGGAAGATATGAAATTTTTCCGGGATATGACGCTGGGCAGTGTGGTAGTGATGGGAAGGAAGACCTTGGAAAGCCTCCCAGGCGGACGCCCCCTAGAGGGCAGGAGGAACCTTGTGCTGACCCGTAATCGCTCTTATCAGGCGGAGGGCGTCCAGACAGCTCCTGGCGTCCAGGCGCTGATGCAGGAACTTTCTTTCTGTGAAAGCAGGGATATTTATGTCATCGGGGGAGCATGCATCTACCGCCAGATGCTGGGCTTCTGCGATACCGCCTATATTACAAAAGTGGCCCATGCCTACCAGGCAGACGCCTTCCTGCCAAACCTGGACATACAGGAAGGATGGCGCTTAGCGGCATCCAGCAAGGCGCACTTCTCCCCGGACGCTGGGGTGGAATACCGCTTTTTGAGATATGAGAGGGTGAGGGCTGCTATTTGATAGGGGAGGCAAATTTTACAATGCGTCCTTGGTAGATTTTTTCTTGCAGCGCCGCATCTGTTTCGGCGTTAGAAAGCAGCAATTCTACAGCTTCTTCTATCGTTTCTGTATAGAGATAGTAATATGCACCTAATATCCCAGTTACAATGGGAGCAGAGAGAGAAGTCCCATTTTTTTAAGATAATGCATTAATGCGGTTCTTCATATACATGGTTGCCAACGACAACATAGAAATATGATGGATATTCTTGCATAAGGTCATTGGGAGAAATTCCTTTTGAACAGATGCTATCTTTGAAGATTTTT
>JAAWBG010000136.1 GCA_022792535.1 Lachnospiraceae bacterium | reverse complement strand
ACATGCATTACTCTTGATATGGCATATAACAATGCAAGATTAATTGCTAAACCAGAAAGCAATTGGCTAAGTGCAAATAATTAATATGATAAAATAATATACTGTATTTTTTAAGGCAGGTGAGAAATCATCTGTCTTTTCTCATACTCATATTTAAAAATCCAAAAAATATACATCCTCTCAATCTAAATATATAAATAATAAATATCCCATACATTAATTTTTCCAAAGTACAAAACCACATCATACACATATGAAATGGGGGGGGGTATACTTTACATCTTTTACTATTTATTAGTGATACACTCTTCTATTGGTCAAGGATATAGATTCAAAATTTTAAATATTTTCAGAAACAAAATGTAGAAAGAATAATCAAGAACTAGAAAATAACAACCCAAAGGAGATTTTAAAATTATGAGAGCAACTAAATCATCAAAAACCAAAACTACCACAAAATTAGTAATGAATTTACCAGAAGTAAATCCAAGTGTAAACTCTTCATCTCAGACTCCAATAGAGATTGAATTGAAAATTGATGAGAATGGAATGACAACTGCTTCTAATTTATATGCATTTTTTTAATTAAATCCTACACAATTTTCAAGATGGTGTAAGAGAAATATTGTAAACAACAAATTTGCTACAGAAAATACAGATTATGTATGCTTCGACATATCGGTCGATTCAGCAGTTAAAGGACAAACCAAAACAGATTATAAAATCACCTCAGATTTTGCCAAGAAATTGTCAATGACTGGAAACATAGAACAACATGAACAAGCACGTAAATACTTCATCGCCTGTGAACAAGGATTAAAAGTGGCAGCACAAAAATTGCAGAATAAACCCGATATGAATCCATTAACAGAAGCAATAACTTCAATGTCCCAGGCAATAACAACGCTAACTACTAATATGGCATCAATACAACAAGATATCCATGACCTAAAGCAATCACAGAGAAACCGTTATTTATTGGAGAAAAGATACCCATCCGCCTGGTATAAGAAAATTTCACCTAAGTACAAAATGCTTATGGAATATTTTGATTGCGACAGGAAAGAACTTTACTCTTCCATCTATAAGGAACTGGAAGATACATATAATGTGGATATCAACCAGATCCATGAGGATTACTGTTATGAAAACCACTTGTTAAAGGATGAATGTTTCCCAATGGACGCAATTGAACACGACACAAAGCTTAGGGATGCTTTGACTTTATTGATTGATAACAGTTTAGTCAAATATGGGTTAAAGACTGAAGAAGAAATAAAAAATTTTAAGAGAGAAACATTATTTGATAGAAAACCTGTGAAAAAGGAGAAGTAAGCTATATGAACAATAAATACTCCCATCCCACTATTAACCATCAACAATCAAAAAGTT
>JAAWBG010000060.1 GCA_022792535.1 Lachnospiraceae bacterium | reverse complement strand
TACAAAAGGCCGAAATGCTGGACGCACCGAACATTCCAGCGAGCCTCTGACTACGAAGAACCATATTCAGCAAAGGCTTCTATGGTCCTTTGAGTCTTTTCCTTATTTTGCCGCATGGCATCAAGGGATACTCTTGAGTGCACTTCCATGGTGCCAAAATGCATTTCTCACCTTTTGTATGAGAAAATATTTGCATTCAAATTTTCTGAATTGTACATGAAATTTATATAATTATTGAATTTCGCAATTACTTAAAGTGTAATAAGAACTCAATTAAAGCCTACCACTTTCTGAGAAATCTTATAAGCTGCCACAGAGATCTTCCTGCCGCCTCTGCCCGGCAGATTCATGGCCTGCCCCATAATCCCCTTTCGCAGATGCCAAAACAGACGAATATCGTAATCTTTCAGGTATTTCCAAAGCTCCCTCTTTTTCTCCAGATTTTCCTTGGTGCCGGAACGGATCAACATGATCGTGGAAACTACGGTGATGATCTCTAGATAATTAAACATGTATTTCCGCAGTCTGCGGTTGGGCAGTTTCCAAAGATCCACCGTCTCCACCATAATTTTATTGACTTTGATCTGCTGATCAATCCGCCGGATCATTACTTTTTCATTGACAGACTGATCTTCTCTTCCGATAAAGTAGCGATAGAAATCTACGTTCAAATAATACATATTTTTCACATAGGGCAATGGCACATACACAAAAATATTGTCTACATAAAAGGTATGCTTTGGCAGTTCTAACCTGCACTCCCGCAATAACTGGGTGCGATAGATCACAGAATGCATCAGGATATACTGACCCTTGCGGAAATGTTTGGCCTCATTCCATCCAAACACCTTGTTTTCCGGCAGGGTTCCGGTATATTTCATTACCTTTTTATGTTTTGCTCCTTCTTTTTCATAGACAAAGTTACTGATCAGCATATCTATATTCTTGCTTCCCCCGGAAAGTTCCCGAAGGGTGGAAAGAATCTTTTGATACGCATCTGCGTCTACCCAGTCATCGCTGTCCACCACTTTAAAATACAATCCAGAAGCATTGCGGATTCCTGTGTTGACTGCCTCTCCATGACCTCCGTTTTCCTGGTGGATTGCTTTCACAATGGTGGGATATTTTTCCGCATAGGTATCGGCGATCTCTGCAGTACGGTCTTTCGACCCATCATCCACAATAATAATCTCCACATCTTCTCCGCCAATCAGCAAAGATTCTATACAGTGTTCCATGTAATCCTGTGAGTTGTAACTTGGAATTGCAATTGATAATAATTTCATGTTTTCTCTCCTTTGTCTTTTCAGCCAATCTTCTTTATCTGATCATCACTGCACTCGCTCACAATATAATGAGGTCTTTTCTTAGTCTCCGCATAAGTCTTGCCAATATACTGACCCATCACGCCCATGCAAAATAACTGTACTCCACCGATAAAAAGCATTACGCACATATTAGAAGCCCACCCCTGCACTGCATCTCCAAAGACCAGCTTCCGCACAATAATAAAAAGAATCGCCAGCAGGGAAAGCCCCGTACAGGCCACACCCATCCAGGATGCTATATTTAAAGGCACCTGTGAAAAACTCACAATCCCGTCAATGGAATATTTCAGCAGTTTCCAAAAACTCCACTTTGTTTCCCCGGCAGCCCGCTCTACATTTTCAAAAGCATACCAATAGGTCCGAAATCCAATCCAGCCGAAAATCCCTTTGGAAAAACGGTTCCGCTCTCCCATTTCCACAATCACATCCACCATTTCCCGTTTCATCAGACGGTAATCCCTGGCGCCATCCACAATATCTGCATCAGAAATCTTATTGATCATTTTATAGAAAATCCTTGCAAAAAAAGAACGAATGGGCGGTTCCCCTGCCCGGTCTACCCTTCGTGTGGCAACGCTGTCATACTCCCCTGTTTCTAATATTCTAACCATATCCGGCAGCAATCCAGGCGGGTCCTGCAGATCTGCATCCATCACTGCAATATAATCTCCTGTCACGTTGCAGAAACCAGCATACATTGCCGATTCTTTTCCAAAATTTCTGGAAAAGGAGAGATATCGTACATAGCTTCTGTTCTGAGCAATTTGGCGGATCACTTCTAACGTATGATCTTTAGAGCCGTCATCTACATAGAGAATCTCAAATTCATATTCCTGCATCTGCTCCACAATTTTAGACATTTCCTGGTCAAAAGCCAGAAGACAGCTTTCTTCGTTATAACAAGGTATAATCAGACTGATTTTTCTCATTTTTGCTCCTTACTATTTTCTCTTACCGTTTTCTTTCTACGTTCTTTTTTGAAATTCTCTTTTTTATTATACACATTTTATCATGATAAGCCAAACCTTTTCCTGAAAGATTTGTTCATATATTCTTTACATAATTCTCATATTATGAACACACCAAAGTCACATTTTACGAATATACTAACACCATAAAAGAAAAACATTATTTATCAAATATCTTTTTCATAACCTTGCCGGAGGGCAAGGTCCTCCCGCTTACACAGTGTATCCTCACTTTTTTATATAAATCTTTTTCATATGAAAGCCGGTGCAGTACAGCGCACCGGCTCCTCTTTTTCCTTTAACATCACTGGTTATTCTAAATAATCCTGTCATTGGCAATCGAATAACAATTCCAAATCAACAATCCAAGATTCAATACCGCCAACAGCAGCATACACTTTTTCTTTGCCATAAATGCAAAAAGATCTTCATTTTTTTCCATCAAAAACAGGGCTGACAAAATCAATGTAAAAGTGAGAAAAATAGAAGTCCGCTCTCCAGATACCAGAAAAGCCAGAGAAAATCCCAGCACTGCTTTTGTGGCCGAAGCCGCTCCAAGAATTCCCAAAAACATCATCTGTTCTTCTAGTTTTCTGGTGACATAATAACAAGTGAGAAAAATACAGGCCAACATCAGACATCCTAAGACTGCCGCTCTTTTACTTGATCGGTAATCCATCAAAAATCCATTGATTCCTTCCAGACCTGTCAAAATCTGGAACTTTTCATTTACACATTTTACCACCACATAAATCACAGGAATCACTGCGGTAACTTTCATAAAAACTGAACTTTTATTTTTAAAAACAAGGTATCCTAATAAGAGAAGGCAGGTCAGCGTGATCAGTATGCCGCCCCTGACATCAAAAAGACCTTTCAGCAAAGAACAAATCCCCTCATATACTTTTTGTATCAAGCTATAATCTTCATAGATAGGATAATATGCCACTGTCTCTCCATACTTGCGGAATGCGTTTCCAGGACAGGTCAGTATCCATATAAACTCTGCCAGATTCAGCACAAAAAATGGAAGGACTGCTTTCTTTAACTTCTTGTCCCACAAATCCTTTACCAGAAACATTCCAAGAATCAGCAGAAGAAAACCGCACATCTGCTCCTGATTCATGGCATACAAAGCGGCAAGCAAAGCCAAAACATATGACAGTTTTGATATCTGTTCTCCCTTTCGTATGCGCTGTATGTTCAGATAGACGTATAGTCCAGTCGCTGCCACCCAGCTGTAATTCATAGTAGTTGCAATCCATCCTGCCGACCGCATGGCCACCACCGGATACATCATAAGAAAGGAAAAAATACTCAGATATTTTACTTTTTGATCCTTGATCTGTACCAGACAGTCCAGGCAGTATCCCATCAGCACTGCCATTCCTATATCTAAGATACGCCAACAGACTGCAGGCAGCCGCCCCACAATAATCAGCACCGCCTCGATCACATTTCTGGAAGACCATTGATTGTAGTGAAATACTGTAAAATTATAAATTGCCTCCAATATATTTCCGTCTTTTGGAAAATACTCGCTTCCCCTTTTTAAAACATTTCCATAGGAACTAACCACATCCCCAAAGGAAAGATCATATCCTATATGATACAAAATCAGAACCAAAACCCCTGAAAAGTAGAAAAGTGTTCTGGGTTTCATCCCCTCCTTCAAAATTTGAGCGCCTGCCCTTTCTGGCAGTTTCTTTTCATTTTTTTCCATTTTTCTCCTTTAATTATCAAAGCAATCATCCTGCACCTTTGTCATAAGAATAATCAGACAGCATTAAGGCTCCAAAAAGAATGGATTCTTCCTTCTCTTTAGAACCTTTCATTTCCAAGACGGAGATTGACATATTTTGTATAGGCTCCAAAAGCTGCCGGAATGGGATAACGTTCCTCCGATTCTGCCGTCTCCACAAACAGCAGACCATCCTGGCTCTTTGAAAGCTCGTCCACTCGTATCACATATCCAGTCATATGCCATTCCACATGGGAAAAAATATGTTTTGCCGGCTCTAATTTCTGAATACGGATGGGGGACAGATTCTGCTCTTTTATCCAGGAAAGCGCCTCTTCCTCTGTCAGATGTCCCCTGGTATTGGGGAATTCATACATTCCTGCCAAAAGTCCTTTGGAAGGCCTTTTTCTCAAAAGAACCCTCTCTGCATCCCGAATAACAAAGATGGTTTTCTCTTCGATTCTTCTTGGCTTCGCCTTACTCTTTACCGGAAGATCCTGCCAGCATTCCTTTGCTCTGGCTTCACAGAATCTCTGCCAGGGACATGTTTCACAGAGGGGAGCTCCATTGGGCAGGCAGACGGTGGCTCCTAATTCCATCAACGCCTGATTAAAAGCTCCCGCCCTGGTTTTTGGTATCACCTTTTCCAATTCTCGTTCTACCTTTGTGCGCACAGACTGCTTCATAATGTCAGAATCATCTGCGGACACTCTGGAAATTACCCGCAGTACATTCCCATCCACTGCCGGAACTGGAATTCCATAGGCAATTGAGGCAATAGCTCCTGCTGTATAATGGCCGATTCCTTTTAATTTCAGTAATTCTTCGTAATCTGCCGGAATCTTTCCGCCATATTCCTTCATCACAGTCTGAGCCGCTGTCTGCATATTCCGCACCCGATTATAATATCCCAGTCCTTCCCAGAGTTTCAGCAGTCCCTCTTCCTCACACTCTGCCAAAGCCTGCACATTGGGCAGGGCTTTTGTAAAACGCTCAAAGTAAGGTTTCACTGCCTCCACTCTGGTCTGCTGCAGCATAATCTCCGATACCCACACCCGATATGGCGCTGTATCTTCCCGCCAGGGCAGCACCCTGGCATTTTCCTGAAACCATTCTAACAATGGTTCCACGATCTTTTCCAATGAAAAATCTTCTAACATATTTTCACCGTTTTCTTCTGTCCCTTATTCTTCATCAATGCCTTATATTTTTTCAATTTTGATTTAGGCACTTTAATCTTTGCTTTCGAATGGATATTCTGAAATGCCTTTGTTCCCACTTTAGTGATCTTTGTGGACTTGATGGTAATATTTTTTAAATTTTTCGCTCCTCTGAAAGACTCTTTTCCAATGGAGGTCACATTTTTTCCAATGGTGACAGAGGTAACTTTCGTTTTGTTTTTCAGTGCCCGATCCTCTATCTTGACAATCTTAAATTTACTGCCGTGAATTTTTACTGTATCGCCGACTGTTACTTTTTTCACATTCTTTGTAAGCCCTGCAAAAGAGACTGTGCCTTTTCCATTGGTCTTGTTGGAGACAATCTTATATTTGTAATTTCCTACCTTATAGATCTGGCCTTTCTTACACTTGATCTTGGCGATTTTCTTGTTCTCCAAAACTTGACCGCAGTCTTTACAGGTAACTGTCTTCTTACCTTCTTTCGTAAAAGTAGCTGCTTTGGTAACCGTCTTCTTATGCAGATGTCCGGTGGCTTTTTTTATCACTGTCTTACATACGGTACAAGTCTGAGGCGTAGTGCAGGTGGCCGCTTTTCCCAGGGTATGTTTCCCGTCAGGCTGAATCACTTCCACCTTCTCTTTCCCACATCCGCTGCAAAACTGTTTTCTCTGTCCACTTTCCTTACAATTTGCCTGTTTGGTAACAGTCCATGCTCCATAGGTATGAGTGTGAAATTTTTCACTGTACACTATTGCTTCTTCATTAGGACTTTTCGCTATCCCATAATATAGATTCCCATCTATGTCAATATAAAATCCATAGATATATCCCTGACTTAATTTATCCGCTGAAGGGGTAAACGCTGTCTTGGCAGGAGCACTGCTGTCTGCCAGATTCAAAACCTGAATGCTGGAAGGAGACGCATAGTAGAGATTCTTTCCGTAGACCACGCATCCACCATAAGCTCCCTGCCACCAGCCGGAACCATTCCATACCGGCCAATTTTGATTCAATTTTTTGTATTCTGAAGATTCCGTCATCCCGGAATGATTCAAACGATAACGATACAGCGTGCCCCCTTTGTTTGCATACCAATATCCCTTATAATATCCAAAAGAATGGTTAATCTCATTCCAGAAATAACTGTCGTAGGCTTTATTGGAAGCTGTGGCATCTGTGGCGTCCTTGGAGTAGACATATTGGGTTTGTCCGTCCTTACTGATATGTCCCCCAGCAGTTCCCTGAAACCAGCTTGTGCTCTTCATATAGTAATAATGTCTAGCCTGACCTAATTGGTCACTTAAAGGATCATTCCAGGTAACATCTACATGATACCAGCTACTGCCAATCTTCACCAGATTCCAGGCGTGATCCAAAGGTTCGCTGCTGACTACCTGGCAGGGAATATTCAGCCGGTTCATAAGTTCCTGATAGGCCAAAGCATACCCCTGGCAAACAGCAGTCTTATCCACAAACACATTGTAGGAACTGTATTTACTATATGTGGTGTCATATTCACAGTTCGTGGCCAGATAGTCATTGACATAAAGGGCTTTCTCCAGATCAGACCAACTGGAATCTACAGTGTTTAAAATATTTTTCACAGCA
Organism: Lachnospiraceae bacterium; assembly: GCA_022792535.1. GTDB lineage: Bacteria > Bacillota > Clostridia > Lachnospirales > Lachnospiraceae > Petralouisia. Next base: position 4,967 of record JAAWBG010000060.1, on the reverse strand, counting down.
TTTTCATAGATGCCCACTTTCTTCCGCACAGCATCTGCACTCTCCGTATACAGAAAGGTAACGTCAACTACTTGATTATTTGAAGGATAGTACCGATAGCTGCAATTCACATAATAAAAATATTTCGGATTGTTATTGACCACCTCTGAGACAATATGATTCAACTCCGCAACTGTGATATTGTAAGCGCTGAGAGAAACAGTGGGAGCAATATTTTCAAGGGCGTTTTGAAAAGCCTGTTTTGCCCCTGACGTATTCCCCGCCGGGCGGGCTCCAGAGCTCTCTGAAGGCTTCCTCTGTTTCAGAAAATCTCCGTTCTGCAGAATTCCCGTGTTCTCTTCTGAAACAGCTGTCTCCAAGGCCTGCGCTGTCATGTTTTTGCAGAACAATAACGTTGAAAACAGAAACAGACAGCAAACCATGCGAAAGACTTTTTTGTGCAGTGGTAAACATTTCATATTTCTCATCCTCCCTTTTGATTTAGTATTACAAAATAGTTATATTTAGTATACCATACCAAAAGTTAATAATTCAAGAAAATTTACACCGCAACACGCTCCAGTCTCTCTCCCATTCGGCTTAATATTTCATTGGTGATGGTGCCTGCCCACTGAGCCATATCTTCCGCCCGAATCTCCAGCTCGCCGGATCTTCCGATCAATACCGCCTCGTCCCCTGCTTTTACCGAATCAATCTCACTGAGATCCACCATCATCTGATCCATGCAGATACGTCCGATAATGGGAGCCTGCCTTCCATTGCAGAGTACATATCCGCAGTTGGAAAGACTCCTCGGCACACCGTCTGCATAGCCGATGGAAAGCACTCCTATTTTCTTATTTTCTCCCGCACTGTAAGTCAGTCCATATCCCGCGCATTCTCCCTGATACAGCATTTTTACACTTTCCACTCTGGCCTTTAGGGACAGCACCGGCTTTAAATCAGCTTTTACATTGACAGCATCCTTCTTTCCACTGAGAATTCCATATAGGGCGATGCCTGCTCTGGCATAGTCGAAACACAATTCTGAATAATTTAAAATCCCATAGCTCCCCTGCAGATGGCATTTGAAATTCCAGATTCCCCTTCGGTGAAGTTCCTCCACCACATATTCAAAATGGTGAATCTGCTGAAAAGTGTAATCACGTTCTAAAGCTGTCATTCCATCTGACACACACAGATGAGAGTAAATCCCGGTCACAGCCAGATTTGAAAAACGGAATATTTCAGCAATCTCCTCAATATTCTCCCAGCGCTCTCCTAAGCGGTGCATTCCTGTATCAACCCCTACATGCACTTTAAATCTGCGTCCATCCTGCTGCAGCTCCTGGGCATAACTTCTGTCCACCACAGTCTGGATCAGATCATAAGCAATCAAATCTCCAAACTGATCTGGATGGGTATAGGATAAGATCAGGATCTCTCCGGTAATCCCGCCGCGGCGCAGCTCTGCAGCTTCCCCCACAGAAGCCACGCAAAAACTTTCCACCCCCTGTTCCTGCAGTTCCTTGGAAATCAGCACTGCCCCATGTCCATAAGCGTTTGCCTTTACTGCCGGCATTAAATGACAGTCGGAAGGAAGCAGCAGACGAAACTGCTCTGTGTTATGTTTTAAATGATTCATATCTAGTTCAATCCATGCTCTGCCCTTTTGATACATAACTTTTCCTCACTTCCTTTCTGCTTTTTTCTCTTTTTCTTTTCTTCTTTTTTCTGCCATTCTAAGCGGGCTTTGAAAACATTTTTTCTTTTGCAAATGCCATTCCTTCTGCAATCCCAAAGGAAAGGACAAGGGATACTCCGCAGACTGCCAGATAGTGGATGAAAGACTGCTCCACCAGAAGGTCCGTCATCTTCAACGCTCCCGCCCCTCCCCGTACCAAAATAATACAAATGGGATGAATAATATATACGCACATGGACAGATCTCTCACCAGCTTAAAACTATTTCCTTCTGCTGTAAGCAACAGTTCAAACAAGAAAAACATCACCGGCAGCAGAAAAAGATACATGCTGTTATGTTTCTGCCAATTCATATAATAAGTGAGCAGCCCCTCCGCCATCATGCCAGCCAGGGACGCTGCCAGTCCTATGGATGCCTTCTCTGCCGGAACCTTTATTTTTCCATTTGCAATCAAAACACCCATCCACAAAAATATGGGCGCGAAAAAGATTCCATTTCTAGTATAAGAACTGATCTGAAAAATCCCCTCATATACCGCCTTAAAAACCGGCACCTGGCTTACCAACTGGTAATAACTGTCTCCTGCTGTTCCAACAATATAAAGGAGAAAGGTCAAAAACGAAATTACCAGAGGATTACAGGCATATATCATTCCCATCAGCAAGAGACATCCTGTCAATACTGCCGGAAGATACCAGAGATGATAAAAGGTCCCGTCAAAAAAGATTTCTTTCAGCCATCCGCCCAGACTGTGGCTGCACTGTTTGGCATATATTTTTACAGGGAGATACAATAACGTGGCAATTCCGTACAACGCTGCTGTCTTTTTCAGAAATTTCCCCATATTCAGAGAAGCCCGTTCTGCCTGATAAGAAGAATGTCCTGCAAATCTCTGGTAGGGGGCCAATACAAAAAATCCCGTCACCATCAGAAAAAAAGGCACTGCCACCCTTCCTAGGCAGTAAGTCACCAAGAAATCTGCAGAATCGCTGAAGGAAGACAGGGGCGCTGTGTGAATAGCAACGATCAAAAGAGCGGCGGCCAATCGGAAATTATCAATGGCCCCATAATTTTTTCTCTGTCTCATGCTTTCTCCCTTCCGCCTCTGTGGTAATCATTGTAATCACAAACCCATCCACATTATTTCCTGAAATCTTTATGGTCCTCTCCCTTTTGAAATTCCCATTCTCTGCTGAAGAAAAAGCTGTCTCTCTTTTGGGCATTTTCCACCTCGTATATTTTCCTTGGGCTCTCACATATCCAATCTGAAATTCTGTCTCTCCTCTTTTGATTTTCAAAGGATTTTCCTCCAGATCAAATTGTTTCAGCCATTCTATATATTCTTCTAAGGCCATACCTTGTTCCTGCATCAGTTCCCCGTGGGGAATTCCCACATATCGAAAATGCCAGGGTTCTGCGCCAATTCCGGTGACACTCTGTTTTTCCTCTTGATACCGTTCTACAAATCCAAACTCCGCCGCCCTCTCTCGAAAACTCTGGCAGATCCCATCATAGGGAAATTCTGGACAGATAAAATCAATTTCCGGTCTGTGCTCTGCCAGATCCATAGCCAGGCCAGTCTGATGTTCGCTGCAGTCTGGAAAAGCCACATATTTCTCTGTAAAGGCCCTTCCGTTTTCTGTCAGAGAATTTTCAAAAATCTGAACCTGCTCTTCCCTGGTTCGATAACCGCTGACACCCACGATTTTTCCCTGAACTTCTTTCCTTACTGGCTCTTTTTTTGCTTTCTGTTCCCCTTGTATTTCCTGTAACAATTTTTTCAGCATCCCAGCGCTTTCCTGTTCCATCTGTATCTGAGGCTGCTCTGGAAAAACAGACCGCAATTTCTTTGAAGACATTGGAGCCTGAATAGGGTGATTCTGATTAACCAGAATCAAACTGCCCTGATAGATTTTAGATTCCAATAAGATCAAGATACTCTCATGCTCTTCTCTTTTTTTCTGATACATCCGATACATTTTGACACCTCTTTACATTTCCAACAATCGTCTCAGCAGCTCCTCAAAGGAAATTCCAGCTTCTTTCATCATACTTGGGTATCTGCTGTGGGACGTAAATCCCGGAATGGTATTGACTTCGTTAAAGTAGATCTCCCCCTCCGGCGTCAAAAACAAATCCACTCTTGCAAAATAGCTGCATCCCAATCCCCGATAAATCTTGACTGCAGTCTTTTGAATCTCCTCTGCTTTCTCTGGAGAGATCCGGGCAGGTACGTGTATCTTAGAAGATTTTAAGGTATACTTTTCAGTATAATCAAAAAATCCTTCTGACAGCTCTATTTCGTCCACTGCCCCTGTTATCAATTCCTCTTTTCCCAACACCGCGCATCCCACTTCAAATCCCTGGATCATCTCTTCTAAAATCACCACAGAATCATATTCAAAGGCAAGATCTACTGCATTCTGCAGGTCTTTTGGCCCTCCCACCTTGGTAATTCCAAAGGAGGAACCTGCCCGCAAAGGCTTTACAAACAGTGGGTATCCCAATTCCCTTCCCCATTGTTCCACTTGTGCCTGGTCTCTCCCTGTTTTGGAAACCTGATAAGATTTTGGTACTTTCACGCCGCATTCTCTGGCCAGACGATGAGCAGTACTTTTATCCATGCAGACTGCCGAGCTCATCGTACCGCATCCAATTACCGGAATATCCGCCAGTTCCAGTACTCCCTGCACCGTTCCGTCTTCTCCGTTTTTTCCATGAAGAATAGGAAGAGCTCCATCCAGAGAAATCTGCTCTATCCCCCGGCCTTTCAGAAGAAGTATTCCATGGAGCTTTTTGTCTGGTGAGACCGCAACAGGCGTACAGACCTTTTCATCGTACCAATGATCTTTAGGAATGTTCTCTGCTTCTCCCTGATAAAGATACCAATTTCCTGATTGGGTAATTCCAATCAATATGGGTTCGTATTCTTCTGTATCTATATGAGTGATTACTGCATAGGCTGACTGCAGGGAAACTTCATATTCACTGGAACATCCGCCAAATAAAACAGCTATTTTCTTTCTGGTTTTCTCTTTCATAACTTTTGTTCTCCTTTTCTATTCTCCATTCCTGTTAACCTGTATCTATTCTATCCGCTGGAAATGACAGGCTGGTGACTTTTTTATGACAAAATTGTCATGAACAAAGTGGGCAGGCCCACTTCATCTCCCCTAACCCCTCACTCATGAGGGGCCTGGACACTTTGCGCGCCGAGCACAATTGCGAAGCAATCTTTTACCTCTTGTGCGAGTGCGCATATTATTTTTCTCTTATAGGAAAG
>JAAWBG010000088.1 GCA_022792535.1 Lachnospiraceae bacterium | reverse complement strand
GACATAGTCCGAATGGGTCTGTCAGACGGATTGGGTTGCCCTGCACGTAGGAATGCTTGTTCAGGCTCTGGCTGTTTTCTATGCTTCCGTCTACAATGTCCTGGTTGATAAATCTTTTGACTGCCACATTGTAGTACCGTGCCCTCATATAGTACAGTCCGTTGGCATCGGTGGTTACTCCGTACATACCATTATACAGGTATGGGGTTTTACTTCTGTCTCCGCTTAGCAGTTCCCCATAAGGTCCATAGCTGTAGGTTTCTTCTCTTTCTCCCTGTTCATTGGTCAAAAGGATGGTACTTCCCAGGTTGTTGTAATGGAAGTTGGAATATCCTTTCCTGTTTCTCTGGCTCAGCAGTCCGTTTCCATAGGTGTAGATGGTGGTTTCTGTGTTCCCGCTGCCTGTTTCGGTTGCCATAATCACCTGGGAGAGCTGGCTTACGGTGTCTGTTACATATTCTGTCCGTATTCCTGTCTCTGTGTTGACCTGGGTACTGCGGTTTCCTTCTGCATCATACTCATACTTGACTTTTCCTGCCTGCATGAGCTGGTTTCTGCAATTATAGCGGTACTCTGTCATATTTCCTTCTGCATCCGGTCCATAAGTCATGTTTCCTTCTGCATCGTAGGTGACTTCTTCCCCATTGTAAGTGGTCAGGCGGTTTGCCTTGTCGTAGGTCATCTCCACCGATTCTATGGTTCCTATGTTTCCTTCCGGCTCACTGGTGGTTTTCCCTGTTATGTTTCCTGCCTTGTCATAGGCATAACTGGTTTCTGAAAGTACTTTTGTGCCTTTTACTACCTGCTGTTTTATTAGCTGCCCTGCTTTGTCATATTCATAGGTATCCGTGGTTCTGTTGCTGTTATGCTGGGCGGTGACCCTGCTGTTCTAGTCATACTCATAGGTGGTTGTCTGGTTTTCCCCATAGGCATCCCGTATTTCCGTCTGATTGCCATTTTCATCATATTTATAGCTGATTACCTCTCCTAATGAGTTGGTGATGCTTGTCAGGCATTTATCCTTGTAGGTAAATTTTGTTGCACGCCCAGTTTCATCCGTTACTTTTACCAGATAGCCTTTTTCATTGTAGTGAAGCTGGAGCGTCTTCCCTGTTGCTTTTTCTGTTATGGTGGTAACAGTGTTATTCCCTCCTTCCTTTCCATAGATGAGGGTCACTTCCCTTTTTTTGTTTCCTAATCATCTCCTACTCCATGATACAAGTTAAAAAATACTTTTCCATTTCTATCATATCTTTCACAAAGTACACCATGGTCATTTCTTTTATAAAGAACTCGTGCTTCCTTATCCGAAATAACAAGAGTATCATATGCATCAGGAAAACTAATCTTTATCTTTAGCATAATTATATCTATGCACCAAACGGCTTCTTTTGCTGTATCTGAGAAAGTGTAGTATAAAACACTGTCTTCATCAATTTCATAGTCATTTATTTTTTCCCCAAGAAATAATTTTGTAATTTCCATTATATCTTCTTTCTTTAGATGCGTTTCAAAATCTATTTCTTCTGGTCTTAATATTTGTGACATAAATTCCTCCTTCTCAACTTCATTATATAAACTGTTGACACTGCTATTTCACTTTCATTAAACAACTTACTATTTTCCATTATTCTATTATAGACATACTCCTCTCTTGCTAATTGACCTAAATTAACATAATTTTCTTGACCTATATTCAAATATTGTTCAGCATGATATCCTTCATGGTATAAGTCAATAAGTCCTGCTTTCTTCTAAATATAAATGGTTCCGTCTGAATAATCAAATCCTGCAATTTTATTACCTTCTAATTTTTTCCCTTTTTTATCTACAATCACATTAATCCCCCTATTTTTCATTTGCTTTTTATAATTACGAATTTGCTTTGTAGTTGCAAGACGAACTCCATTTTCACGATGAGCATTAACAACAACACGATTATCCATAGTGTTACTGCTTGCTGTCGAATTACTCACTGCCGATGGTTTTACATTCACATTACCCTGACTCACCGCTTTCAGGGCTTTGCCGTCTTTCGCCAGTGACTTTCCTGCCATTCCCATTCCTGCCACGCTTAGCCCCAGAGTGATTAGGTCAGTTGAGTTCTTCCAGCTTATGACTTCCCCGTCTTTTACATAGCTGTCATAGAGGTTTCCAGCAGATTCCACTGCCTGGCTTCCTGACCGGATTAAGGCTCCCGCATTTCCTATGATTCTGCTTACTGCCTTGATTCCGTCACAGCCATCAAACCCCGGTATGATTCCAAGAAGGTCCAGTACAGCATGTCCGATTCTGGTCAGGCTGATATCCAGACATAGTCCGAATGGGTCTGTCAGACGGATTGGGTTGCCCTGCACGTAGGAATGCTTGTTCAGGCTCTGGCTGTTTTCTATGCTTCCTTCTACAATGTTCTGGTTGATAAATCTTTTGACTGCTACATTGTAGTACCGTGCCCTCATGTAGTACAGTCCGTTTACATCGGTGGCTACCCCGTACATGCCGTTGTATAGGTATGGGGTTTTCGTGCGGTCTCCGCTTAGTAGTTCCCCGTATGATCCGTAGCTGTAGGTTTCTTCTCTTTCTCCCTGTCCGTTGGTCAGTAAGATGGTGCTCCCCAGGTTGTTGTAATGATAGGTCAGATTTTCTTCCCTGTTTCTCTGGTTCAGCAGTCCGTTTCCATAGGTGTAGATGGTGGTTTCTGTGTTCCCGCTGCCTGTCTTGGTTGCCATAATCACCTGAGAGAGCCGGCTTACGGTGTCTGTTACATAATTCTGTCCGTATTCCTGTCTCTGTGTTTATCTGGGCGCTGCGGTTTCCTTCTGAATCATACTCATATTTGACATTTCCTGCCTGTACCAGATGGTTTCTACTGTAATCAAAATCAAAAAACACATTTTGTGGCTATTTATTAACTATTATCACAAAAATTTGTATCCACTATCTGTTTTATCAGACTCTCTATATTATCTCTGGTATACATATCCATTTTTTTTATATTGTCATGATACGCATTATCTGCTATCTTAGTGCCCAATAACTTTAAAACCGCCATAGCGTAGTGCCCTGTTGTCCATTCCCCTATCACTTTAGGTTCCCTTTGAATATTTTGAGAAATATCAATTAATTTATCAATACTCTTCTTATCTATATTACTTTTTTTTAACATTGCAATCATTGCATTTGTTTTTACTAATACCAGTGGACTATTTAAATAGTCCACCAAATCGTTATCACTAAAATCACCCACCATTATTTTATTTATTTCTTCTTGTACATTTTTCATTACTTCACCTACTTTCCTAATATTTCTCTTCTTCTTTGACGCATCTCATTTATAATAAATTTACCTGCATCATAATTTTTTGTTTTTCTTGCTAAATTTAATTCTTCTAAATATCCTCTAAACTCAAGTTCCCAAAATTTATTACTATCTGCAATTATTCGCATACCTGGATGATCTAATGAGAAATCATCAAGCATATGCCTATACTCATGTCTTAATGCACCTATAGATGCCTCTGGATCTATAATCAACTTTCCTGCCTTTCCTAATTCCATATCATATGCCAATGTTCCTGTTCTGAATTCTATTGATACCCCCATTTCCTTTGCTTTATTTAAGATAGCATTATACTCCTCGGGATGAGATAAATATGCTGGTCCAAGTTTCTCTCGCAATGCATCTCCATATGTATTTAACCGACCACTACTACCTGTAGAATTACTCACTGCAGCTGGTTTTACATTCACATTACCCTGACTCACTGCTTTCAAGGCTTTGCCGTCTTTCGCCAGTGACTTTCCTGCCATTCCCATTCCTGCCACGCTTAGTCCCAGAGTGATTAGGTCAGTTGTGTTCTTCCAGCTTATGACTTCCCCGTCTTTTACATAGCTGTCATAGAGGTTCTTGGCAGATTCCACTGCCTGGCTTCCTGACTGGATTAAGGCTCCTGCATTTCCTATGATTCTGCTTCCTGCCTTGATTCCGTCTGCTATCTTCTCTGCATTGGCTACTCCTTTAGCTCCCCACTTAATTCCGCTTCCGATTATGCTTCCTAACAGCGGGAATGCTGCTACTGCACTGGTGGCTGCGTTGGCGTAGTCTCCTTCAATCAGGTACCATACTGCATTGATTCCGTCACAGGCATCCAGTCCTGGTATGATCCCAAGCAGGTCTAATGCTGCATGTCCGATTCTGGTTAAGCTGATATCCGGACATAGCCCGAATGGGTCTGTCAGACGGATTGGGTTGCCCTGCACATAGGAATGCTTGTTCAGGCTCTGGCTGTTTTCTATGCTTCCTTCTACAATGTCCTGGTTGATAAATCTTTTAACTGCCACGTTGTAGTACCGTGCCCGCATATAGTACAGTCCGTTGGCATCGGTGGCTACTCCGTACATACCATTATACAGGTATGGGGTTTTGCTTCGGTCTCCGCTTAGCAGTTCCCCGTATGGTCCGTAGCTGTAGATTTCTTCTCTTTCTCCCTGTTCATTGGTCAAAAGAATGGTGCTTCCCAGGTTGTTGTAATGGAAAGTCAGGCTGCCATTTATGTTGCTTTGGGATAACAGTCCGTTTCCGTATGTGTAAGTGGTTACCTTAGTGTTCCCGCTGCCTGTTTCGGTTGCCATAATCACCTGGGAGAGCTGGCTTACAGTGTCTACTACGTATTCTGTCCGTATTCCTGTCTCTGTGTTGACCTGAGCACTGCGGTTTCCTTCTGCATCATACTCATACTTGACTTTTCCTGCCTGCATGAGCTGGTTTCTACAGTTGTAGCGGAAGGTGGTCATGTTTCCCTCTGCATCCGGTCCATAAGTCATGTTTCCTTCTGCATCGTAGGTGACTTCTTCCCCATTGTAAGTGGTCAGGCGGTTTGCCTTGTCGTAGGTCATCTCCACCGATTCTATGGTTCCTATGTTTCCCTCAGGATTACTGGTGGTTTTCCCTGTTATGTTTCCTGCTTCGTCATAAGTATAGCCGGTTTCTGAAAGTACTTTTGTGCCTTTTACTACTTTCTGGCTGGTCAGCTGCCCTGCTTTATCATATTTGTATGTATCTGTGGTTCCGTTGCTGTTATGCTGGGCGGTGACCCTACCGTTCTGGTCATATTCATAGGTGGTTGTCTGATTTTCCCCATCGGTTACGGATTTCAGCTTGCCATTGTCATAGTAGCTGTAACATACTTCTTCCCCGTTTGGATAGGTCATGGTTTCCAGATAGCCCATCTGGTTATAACTGTAGTTTATGGTGTTCCCGTTGCTGTCTGTGTAACTGGTTACACGGTTCAGGGCATCGTAGGTTCTTGTAATTACACCCTTTTCATCTTTAACTGTAACAACGTTTCCATTCCTGTCATAGGTGTATGCTGTGTTTCCTGCCTCGTCACTGACCTGTTTCAGCCTTCCTGCTTTGTCATAGCGGTAAGTGGTTTCTTCCCCTTTGGCATTTGTGTAGGCTTCTAACAGGCTGACCGCATTATAAGTATAGGCATGTTCACTTCCTATGGCATTGGTTTCTTTGGTTTTTCTTCCTAATGCATCGTATGTATAGGTTGTGATGCCTCCCATTGGGTCCGTTACTTTGGTGATGTTTCCTACAGCATCATACCCATATTTTCCGTTTCCCTCTTCGGCATCTTCTACTTCGGATAAGGTTCCGTCCGGATTGTATATGTATTTTGTTTCCTGCTCTACTTCTGTATCGGCTTGCTTTGTCTGTCTGGTTACCTTTCCCATTACATCATAGGTAAATCTGTCTGTAACGTTCAAAGCATCTGTTGTAGATACAAGCTGGTTGTTACTGTCATACCGGCAGGTTTCTACCGTGTTCCCTTTTCCATCCACTACGGTTAATACATTTCCATTCCTGTCGTAGGTTTTTTGGGAGGTGTTTCCGCATTCATCGGTTACTTTGGTGTTTCTTCCATAGCGGTCATACGCATATTTTATGCTTACGTCTTCTCCTGCCTGATTTTTATGGGTGGCGGTTACCAGACGGTTGCAGCCGTCATAGGTGTAACTGGTGGTTTCTCCCAGCGCATTGGTTTCCGTGAGGCAGTTTCCTTCTGCATCGTATGTATAGCTGCTGGTGTTTCCGTTGGCATCGGTCTGGGAGGTTTTTCTTCCATAGCTGTCGTATGCATAAGTGGTTTCATTTCCCAGGGCATCCCTTACACAGACCAGATTTCCTACACTGTCGTATTCGTAGGTGGTGGAGCTGTTATCCGCAAGGGTGACCCTGGTCTGGTTCCAGCAGGCATCATAGCTGTACAGGGTTGAGGTGCCGTCTGCATAAGTTTCTTTCTGCAGCTTGCCGTTTGGATAATAAGTATAGCTGGTGCTGTTTCCCCTGGCATCCGTTTCTTTTGTGACTTCTCCCCTGCCATTGTACTGGTAGGATGTGGTGTTTCCTTTTTCATCTGTTTTGGTAAGCACCCTTCCTACTGCATCATAGGTAAAGGCTGTGGTGCTTCCGTCTGCTGCTGTCTGTTTTGTAACATGCCCTTCCCCGTCTTTTTCATAGGTCAGGGTTGTATTGTCACTTCCTCTGGTTATGCCTGCCAGTTCCCCGTTGGCATCATAGTTATAGTAGGTTTTGCCGCCTCTGGCATCGGTTACGCTGGTTTTGTTTCCTTCTTCATCGTAGGTATACTGTATGCTGGAATATACGGTGTCCGTGTCTTTCATGGTTTCTTCTTTTACCACACGGTTTCCTTTGTCATAGCTGTAACGGGTGATGCCTCCGCAGCTGTCCGTTATTTTTGTCAGGTTTCCTATGGTGTCATATTCGTAGGTCTGGCTGTTCCCGTTCAGGTCGCTGAGTTTTGCCAGATACCCTTCTTCATAATAGTATTTTCTGGTTCCAAGCCCTATGATTTCTTCTGTGGTAAGCTGTGCATCACTGTTATAGGTATAGTGTACCCGTTTCCCTGAACTGTAGACGGCATCCGTTAAAAGGTTCCTGTCATTATAGGTATAGCTGGTTTTGTTTCCTTTTCCATCGGTTACACTGGTCAGGTTGTTTTTGCCATCATAAGTCATGGTAGTTATGTTACCATAAGCATCCCTTATTTCTGTCTGGTTGCCGTTTTCATCATATTTATAGCTGGTTACCTGGTTCTCGGCATCCCTTATGGAGAGCAGGTTGTTGTCGGAATCGTACATATAGACTGTGGTTTCATCGTTTCCATTGGTGGAACGGAGCATGTTGCCGCTCCGGTCACTGACTACTTTCTCTTTATTGCCATCCCTGTTTATAATGGTAACTGCCAGTTCCCCTGTTTTTTTGTCTTCCTCATAAGCAAACCTTGTACTTTTTCCTTTGGCATCCTTTTGTAAGGTTACCCTTCCATGCTCATCATAAGTATTGGTTACTTTTACTACCCCGTCATTGTTTGTAGCGGTTAATATCCTTCCCTTATCATCATAAGTATATGTGGTTACCTCTCCCAATGGGTTGGTGATGCTTGTCAGGCATTTATCCTTGTAGGTAAATTTTGTTGCACGTCCTGTTTCATCCGTTACTTTTACCAGATAGCCTTTTTCGTTGTAATGAAGCTGGATCGTCCTCCCTGTTGCTTTTTCTGTTACGGTGGTAACAGTGTTATTCTCTCCTTCCTTTTCATAAGTGAGGGTCACTTCCCTTTTATTCTTATCAGTCATCTTCTTGAGTTTACCTTCTTTGTTAAACTCATAGATTACTCCACTTGGCAGGGTTAAGGTGTAAGTTAAATCTTCTTGTCTTTCTAAAACTGCCTTCTCCATGCCTGCAGATAAGCCTGTATATTTCTGTCTGTTTGGCTGTTTTTCTGATAATGCAATCTGTTTCTTATCAATATATGTTCCATAAATGTCACTGTGTGAGATAGCCTCTGCACGAACAAAGGAAGAATAACTGTCTGGTGTCCAATACAGATTTACCATATTTCCCTCTGTTTTCAAACAGGTCTGGAAGTTATGGCTCCACCCTTTTCCCATATCTCCTTCATTCTGTGTCAGCATGGAACTGTAGTTCATGTCCAGAGACAGAGTTGTCACTCCATTGACCGCCAACGCCTCTACTTCATCTACAAATGCCCCAGATGAAGTATCTACTGGGTCCCCCCATATACTGGTATCTATTGTAATATGGCGGATAATGCTGCTGGATGCATGGCTGCTGATTGGAGACACGTTTACTTTGACTCCCTTGTTTTCTTTTTCTAATGTTTCTACAAAACTGTCTACCAGTTTAAAGTAATACTCGCCTTCTTCATATTCACCTGTGGATGGTGGAGCCCCCATTACAGTAGTTCCATAAATGGTATCTCCTGGTGCGAAAACACCTATTTCCAGTACATCTCCCTTATATAATACAGGTACACTCTGGCACTGGTTCGCTCCACTGATGTAATAATTGCTTTCCCTGCTCTCGTAAACCTGTATATCCCCGTTTTCATCAATAATTCTTTGTATAGTATACTTTCCTGGAAGGGTATATGTTCCAAACGTTGTTCTCAAGTTATAGAAATAACGGTCTGAGGTATTGGTTAACCGGTATTGTATATAGTAGGACTCTCCAACATAAGCTGCATCTTCTGGCATAATTGTTAGCTGTAGCCCTTCTCCTGTCTGTACTTGTACGTTTGTTTCTGTTGTAAAGGTAGCATTGATTTCTTTTTCAAAAGGCATCAATGTTCCAGTAAAGTCTGCTGACAGACTGTAACTTCCGGACTTGTCCCCTTTGATATACCAAAGTGCAGAGGTTGCCTGCTGTCCATATATATCACCTAAGTTTATGGTTTCTGTCTGTTCTTTATTCTGCAATGTGGCAAAAGATATTCCATCTGGCAGTTTTAATGTTGCCAAGGAGTCTTTCAATACAAACTTTGGATCTGCTGCATTAATAATTCCTAATTCTACAGAAAACATATCCTTTAACCAGGATATCCTTCCAGTATCAGACATATAGGCTAAAATTGGAGGTTCTTCTTCTCCTTCCGTTTCTACAGGAACCGTATAGAAAGACACACCTTTTCCCTGACTACTTCCTGTATCTGTTCCGCCCCCATTGCCAATCTTGCGTACACTGGTTACACCACCTCCAGTTGTTGTGATTACATATTCCACTGGTAATGGAGCTTCTGCAAATCCCAGTGTTACTTTATAAGAAAACGTATGATAGTTACTTGGGTCTGTTAAGTCAATTCCTGCTTCTATGATTTCACCAAGTTCCATTTTCTTTACTTCCAAGTTTCCAACTACAACATCACCAGATTCCAGCATAATTTTTGCGTTAGTATGTTTTCCGCCTTCCAGACGGATGTACTCCTCTTTTGGAAGATAATTCTGCTTATAGGCAGCAATCTGGTAGTCTCCGTTTTCTCCACTAATGGTTACTTTTCCTTCTTTATCCGTAACAAATGTTTTTCCAGAATTCTGGCTGTTGTCATTTACATACACATAAGAGGAGGACAATGGTTCATTGTTTTGGTCCACCACTTGTAAAGTAACTGTTCCTGCGGTGGATGCATCATAAATTTGTACGGTAACTTTTGTGGATGCTTTATTTCCTGCGGCATCCTGAACAGTTAAAATTACTGTATAAGTACCTGCACTGTTGTAAATATGGGTTGGCTGTGCCCCTGTTTTTGTGGTTCCATCTCCCATTTTCCAGGTATATTTGGTTACTCTTACATTGTCTGTGGATCCCGTTCCGTCAAATGCCAATTCCATCCCCGTAACACCAGCCATATTTACTGATGCATTAGCTACTGGTGGTATGGTATCTTCTGGCAATGCTGTTCCTATTTTCTTTTCGCCAGAACTTTTGTTACCATGGGTATCGTATGTACATAAATAGTAAGTATAATTGATATCTGGTTTAACCTTTTTATCCTGATAAGATAGATCGGTTCCTTTATAAATACTCTGGTATTCGGTCTCGTTATATGCCTTTCTAAATAATTCATAACCAGCCAAATCTTCTGCTGTTGATGCTTCCCAGGATAAATCTATCTGCCAGTTTTTCTCTTTTATTGTCAATTCTGCAGGATCTGGTGCATCTGCATCCAGCTGATAAGTTGCTGTATAAGTTTTGCTTTGGTTTCCATTGCTGTCTGTAGCATATATATGGAATAAATATGTATCACTTTCCAAATCTTTCGTATTCCATTTTACTTTTACCAGCTTTTCCTTTGCATCTACCTTTTCCACATCTACATTGGTCCATACATCTTCTGTGCCATCTTTCTTGTATTCTATGGTAAGATCTGTAACTTTTACATTATCGTATACCAATACATTGATTTCAGTATCGGTTCCCACTATCTCTCCATCACTTGGAGATACACTATATATAGTTGGTGCTTTGGTGTCTTTCTTTACATCTGCTGCTGTTTCATTGGAATACTCACTTACATTTCCAGCTATATCTACAACCTTTATTTTGTAACTATAAGTTTCCCCATAAGAAACTGAACTGTCATAATAATTGGCATAAGTACATTTGTCTTTTATCAGATTGTAAATGCCTGTCTCGTCCTCTGCACGGTATATTTTATAATACTCTACATCGGTTGCCTTTGGTGCTGTCCATGTTAAGGAAACATAACCTTCCAATCCTTCTGCCTTCAAATCTGTAATTGCATCTGGTGCTGTATGGTCCACAACATAAGAATTTTTCAAAATGCCCTCTTTGTATACATTTTCATTTTCCGCACTATCATATACACGCACTCTGACATAAACACTTCCCTCTGGCAATTGGGAAATATCCCATTTATATTGGAATGTGTTGCTGCTTTCTGCTTTTTTGGTAATAGTAGTTAAACTCTTCCATTCTTCTTCATCCAAAGAATATTCAAAGACTGCTTTTTCTACACCAATATTGTCGGTTGCTGTTACAGCAAGGGAAATATTCTTTGAAAATGTTTTTGCTGCTGGCAAAAATTGTGTGATAACAGGCGGAGTTGTATCTCCTTTTGTCTCTATGGTAACTTCTTCGGATTCTTCTCCCCTGTTTCCTAATGTATCATATCCCACTACACGGAAAGTGTACTCTGTGTTTGCTTCCAGATTTCTTACATGCATTCCCAAAATATCTTTCACAGTTCCTATAGAAACAAATTTGCCATCTTTTTTCTGTTCCACTTGGAAATATGCAAAGTCATCTTCCTTTACATCTTCCCATTTCAAGCTTACATAAGAAGAATCTGCTGTTACATCTGTAATATTGATTTTGGATATTCCAGTGTTATCCACAATATATTTTCTGGTATATTCCTCCTCTCCACGGTTTCCGTTTACATCTATAGCTGTTGCCCTTAAAGTGTAAGTTCCGTCAACTAGTTCCTGATTATCCCATATAAATGTAGCCGTTCCTTCGCTAGAGGCTTCCTTTTCTCCAATTAAAATCCATTCATCATCCTTTTGGTATTCCAGAAGAATAGAAGCTACCCCTGCTGCATCATAAGCATTTACCATAATCTTGCTGTCTTTATTCACTCTGCTGTTTGCAGATGGAGACATCCCCTGAATCACTGGTGCTGTTTTATCCTCTGCCACTTGAATACATACAGACTGGGACGGATCACTCTCTTGGTCAAAATAATCGGTAGCAGTAACATAATACTCGTATGTTGTTCCAATTTTTACATTGGTATCTTGATAAAAATATACATAATCCTTTTTTAACTGCCCAATTTTTTGAAATACAGTTTCATTTTCTGCCCTACGGTAGATGGTATGATACTTTGTATCTGCACTAACCGATGATAAAAAGCTGATGGTAACTGCCCCATCTTTGGTAATTGCACTTGGAGTAACTGGTGCCGCTGGTGCATCTTTATCAAGCTGGTATAATACTTCTTTGGTACAACTGTTATGATCTGCATCATATAGGGTTATCCGCACTAAATATTCCCCGCTAGTAAGTTTGTCTGTATTCCATGTTACAGATGCATAAAGTTCTTTGTTTCCTGTATTTTGCTGCCCTGCAAGGTTTATATTGATGGCTTCCCAATTTTCCCCATTATCCCTGCTATATTCTGCTTTCACTTTATTCCCTGTACTGTTTCCAACATTTTTGAAAAATACTTTTAGATTTATACTGCTTCCACCTAATGCACTGTTTTCTTCTGGCGTTACTCTTGTAATAACAGGCATTTCTCCATAGCCGGAAATTTCTTCTGATAATTCGGATTCATTTCCTGCTTCATCATAAGCCAATACTTGATAAGTATAAGATTTTCCATTTGTAATGGTGTTGTCCTTATACATATTTTTATTTCCTACATCTGCTAAAAATTCACTATCTCGGTAAATCTTATATCCAGATGTTTCTACATTATCTTGTGCAAAATCCCAACCTAACTGAATAGAAGAACCCGTTTTGGATTTTACCTTTAAGTTTTGTGGCACTTCTGGTGCTTCTTCATCTTTCTCAGTAACTGCATATAATTCATCAGAAGCATCGGAAACATTACGTGCCTCATCAAATGCATAAACTACATACGTGTATGAGGTATCTGGTTTCAAGTTTTTATCTAAATAACTTGTATTCCCAGTAGTAGCAATTCGTATATTATTTCTATAAACTTCATAACCTACTACACCTTCATTGTCCTCTGCTGCTTCCCAGCCTATTTTCAAACTAGATGCACTGGCTTCAGATACATAGATACTCTTTACCTTCTTTGGTGCTTCTTCATCTGTAATATTATGAATTAAAGTAGTACATAATTGATTTACATCTGTTTTAAACTTATAGTTGGACATGGTTCTGGTAAGTTCCAAAGTGGCAAATTGGGAATAATCCACCCTGTTAAAAGATACCACCTGAATATAATTTCTTCCAGATATTCCTGATTTCCCTTTTAATATTACTTTGTGATTCTCTGTGGCACAGAAGTTATAATTATTTCCACTCACCTGGGTGAAATCTCCCTTTACCTCTAACACTCCATCTGTTAAATATCCATTATGGGAATTACCTGATGAAGTATAGAAATCTCCACTTACCACAATATAATCCAAAGGATTTTTCATAATTAGTCTGGATGAACCAGATAGATTCATGTTGTTGCTGCACTGTACATTACCAGTATTTACTTTAAAATCCCCATTTGTAATACTAAGATTCTTAACCTTTAATACTTGTCCATTTACATCAAAGTTATTCTTTATGGTTAAAGTACCGCCAATAGTGAAATCCGTTTCACATTTGGTGTCGCCTGTTAATTCCACACTTCCACTATATTTGTTATTATCCAATTGTGTAAATTGTTCAATGATAATGGATCCTGTTCCAGTAATATTTTCACTTTCATCTTTTACTGTCCCTGACACATATAATTGATTTACAAATTTTATTTTACTAGCTGAAGTATTTTTCACTACTAAGTTCGCTATTCTATTTCCGTTAGTTGCAGAGCTGTCAAAGCTTACCGTCTGTCCATCATTTCCAGATAATTGTATGGTATGGGATTCTGTTCCTGCAAATATCCCATTTGCTTCATATTGATATAAATCCCCTTCTACCACAAGCGTTCCTGCTGTTAATTTACCTGTATGGTCTCCATTGGTCTGAATAATAAAATCTTTTTCTACTGTAACAGAATCCTTATCCTCTGTCATTTCCAACACCCCATTACTGGTTGTATAGGATACGGTTTCTCCTGATTTTATGATACCTTGTAAACGGAAATCTCCTGAAACTATTAATTCACCTCCATGAACCTTTAATCGTCCTTCTCCTAAAATCAGGTTTCCATTTACTTTAAGAGAATGACCATTTAAATCCATGGTTCCACCCATAATAAATAAATCATCCTCAATAACTTCATCATGCTGTAACGTCCATCCAGCAACACTGTTATTACCGTATGTTACTTTACTTCCATAATTTACCAGATTATTTGCATAGATGGTGGTTTCTGAATAAATACCTTCTTCACTGTAATTTCGTAACTCCACAGTATTAAAATAGGATTTTGCTGACTCAAATTGTATGGTCTGTTTTCTTGTTCCACTAAGAATGGTGACATGACTTCCTTTTGCTGTAAAATTATTCTCATATTGCCCAGTCTTTTGAGTGAAATCGCCTTTGATTTCCAATGTTCCTGCTGTCAGATTATTATTATAGTGTCCATTGATTACTACATCTCCCTCTACACAGAAATAATCTTTGCTGTTTAGCATATTCAAACGGTTAGTGTTTCCATAGTTGTATGCATTGGTGTAGTTTCCTTTACAATTTACTTTTCCTCCATCAATATAAAATGTTCCGTAACTATGGTTAATATCTCCTTTTACTTCCACAGTCTTTCCATTTAATTCAAAATTTGACCGAATGGTTAGGTTTTTTCCTACCTTAAGATTTCCTCCCAGATACAGGGAACTTCCCACAATGACATTTCCTGCAATCTCTACATCTTCTTTTGTAGTTATACTATCACCATAGTATACATCCCCGCAAAACTTATGTTCTTCAAAGGTTGTAGTTGCTACAGGACGAAGATATCCACTTGTTTTAT
The DNA here is from genome assembly GCA_022792535.1 of Lachnospiraceae bacterium. GTDB lineage: Bacteria > Bacillota > Clostridia > Lachnospirales > Lachnospiraceae > Petralouisia. Next base: position 1,017 of record JAAWBG010000088.1, on the reverse strand, counting down.
TTCCATTATCATCCACTACCCCTTTTACTATGACATGATTGGATCCAAATACCACACCTTCTTCACTTTCATTGGCAATTTCAAGATTTGCAAAATAAGAATAATTACTTCCTACATTCGCAAAGTTTACTTCCTGTTTTTTATTTCCACTTAGCAATACTTTATGGGTTCCTGTCGCTGCAAAATTTGATTGGGATGCATAAAAAGTCTGGGTAAAGTTTCCTTTTATCTCTAAGATTCCTGCTGTCAGCTTGGAATTATGGTTTACAATAGAGCCCTGTACAAAGTCTCCCTTTACTTTTACATAGTCCTCTTCTTTGTCCATAAGAAGGGTTCCATTACTTTTTCCATATGTTACACCTTCTTTGCTTTCCTTTTGGGACTGAATTCTATAATCCTTTTCTATTATTAGCTTTCCACCATTTACATGTATGGTCCCTCCTGCCTGAATCACACTCCCTGACACAGTCAGTGTATGACCATTTAGGTTCAGTTCATCCTCTATCAGAAAAAGGTCTCCTTCTATTGTCTCATCCTCTTCCAGTGTCCATCCAAGTCTTCCATCATTTCCATAATCTATGTTGCAGCCATTTCTTTTTATAGTGTTGGCATTAATTCCTCCTGGTGCATAAATTCCCTCTTCACTATGGTTATTTAGTTCAACTATGTTGAAGTAAGATTTTTCAGATTCAAACTGTATGGTTTGTTTCCCAGTTCCGCTAAGGATTGTGATATGACTTCCTCCTGCGGCAAAATTATTCTCATATTGCCCGATCTTTTGAGTGAAATCGCCTTTGATTTCCAATGTTCCTGCTGTCAGATTATTATTATAGTGTCCATTGATTACTACATCTCCCTCTACACAGAAATAATCTTTGCTGTTTATCATATTCAAACGGTTAGTGTTTCCATAGTTGTATGCATTGGTGTAGTTTCCTTTACAATTTACTTTTCCTCCATCAATATAAAATGTTCCGTAACTATGGTTAATATCTCCTTTTACTTCCACAGTCTTTC
>JAAWBG010000135.1 GCA_022792535.1 Lachnospiraceae bacterium | reverse complement strand
CTACATCACAGGCACCCACATCGGGGAGTGGAACCGGGACAAGATGAACCGTTACTGCATCTTAATCGACGGTGTGGATCAGCCCTTCCTCTTTGACGGAGCGGCTCCCTCAAAGAGACTGCGGGTAGACTGGCTGGATAAGGATCACATCATGCCGGCAGTCGGTTCTATGAGAGGCGCTATCCCCAAGGAAGCGGGAATGGTGGAAAAGGTCATCAAAGAGGTCGTAGGCTATCTGAGAGAATACGGAGCCGACAAGGGCAAGGTGGGAATGGACATCACCGATATCCCCCTCATCCGCGGATTTGAGGCGGAAGGAATCGAAATCGTAGACGGCCAGGAAGCCATGGTGGACGCGCGGATCATCAAGACGGAGGACGAAATCCAGCTGCTCAAGCAGAGCGCGGCCATGGTAGATGCCGTTTACTACGACGTTGCAAAAGCCATTCGTCCAGGTGTCTTGGAAAACGAGCTGGTGGCTCTGGCCAATCAGAAGCTCTTCAACTGGGGAGCAGAGCGGGTCATGTTTGTAAACAGCATTTCCGGAGAACGGGGAAATCCACACTCCCACACCTTCTCCAACCGTATGGTCCGGCCGGGAGAAATCATCTACATGGACATCGGCAACTGTGTCAACGGCTACATGACCTGCTACTACCGGACCTTCTGCTGCGGAGCGCCCAATGCGGAGCAGAGAAAGGCCTACGAAAAGGCCCACAAGTGGATCTACGATGCCATCGGCCAGATTAAAGAAGGAAACACTTCCGCCGATGTAGCCAGGATGTTCCCCACTGCGGAGGAAATGGGCTTTAACAACGAGGAAGAGGCCTTCATGCTGCAGTTCGCACACGGAATCGGCCTGGGGCTGTGGGAAAAACCGGTTATCTCAAGGCTTTTCTCGCTGGAGCATCCCTTTGAGCTGAAGGAAGGAATGACCTTTGCCATTGAGACATGGTGTCCGTCAGAGGATGGCTCCGGTTCCGCTAGAATCGAAGAAGAGATCGTGGTGAGAAAAGACGGGCCTGAGGTTATCACCAAGTTCCCGGTAGGGGAAATGACTTCCTGCGGACTTCCGGGATGCCAGTTCCTGTAGGATAGGAGGTGCGGCTATGGCTAGAATTGGTTGGATCGGGTTAGG